>JAUXBO010000284.1 GCA_030619345.1 Candidatus Zixiibacteriota bacterium
GTTCATTCATATGTGTCGAACCCCGTTCGTCAATCTCACAATGTGACAAATGGGGAAGGGTCGCCCACAGCTTGCTGTGGGAGCCAAAAGAGTTGCCTGCCGTTTAGATTTTAGGTAGGGTGGGGCCCTTCGTCAGGCTCAGGACAGGCCGTCTTCGATCCTCGGACCCGCCATTACGTGGGCGGCAGCAAATGTAGGTCGGGTTCCGGTGTTTGCCTGCAAACCCGAAACCCGACAATATATACATGTTCCTTGTCTCAAGTTTTTCGAATATATCCAAATTGTCGGGTTTCAATCCGCCGTTGCCGGATCGGAACCCGACCTACGAATTCTATTCGTAATAGTTTACCGTCTTACGAAGCCCTTCATCGAAATCAACCGTTGGTTCATACCCAAACGCTTTGATTTTATCTATCGAGGCGTAGGAATGCATAATATCACCCGGCCGCGGATCGGCATATTCAGCTTCCGCCTTCACACCGAGGATATCACCCAGCTTTTGCACCAGATCATTGAGCGTAAACTGTGCCCCGCAGGCGACATTGAAATTATCGCCAACCATTTTGTCGTTGGTAGCGGCGAGGATATTGGCCCGCACCGCGTTTTCGACAAAGGTGAAATCTCGTGACTGTTCGCCATCGCCAAAAATGACTGGCTTACGACCATTTTTGAGGGCCGTTATGAACAACGGGATGACCGCCGAGTACTGCGAAGCCGGATCCTGATAAGGACCAAAAATATTGAAATAGCGCAGACAAGCGGTCGGCATACGGTACAATTCCCAATAGACCTTACAGTAGTGTTCATCGGTGAGCTTATTCACCGCGTAAGGGGAAAGCGGTGAGGTCGGCAAACCTTCATGTTTGGGAAGTTCCTCAGACTCTCCGTAGACCGAAGAAGAGGAAGCCATAACAAATTTCTTAACACCGGCTCGCTTGCATGCTTCGAGCATGTTCAGGGTACCGTCAATATTCACGGCATTTGATGTCTGCGGATTTTCGACCGAACGCGGAACCGAGGCCAGCGCTGCCTGATGCAGCACGTAATCAACACCCTTGACCGCCTCGGTAACCGTCCAGAAATCACGAATGTCACCATCGACATACTCAATCCGGTCACTAATCTCAGCCAGATTCTCTTTACGGCCGGTGGCCAGATTGTCGAGTATCCTGACCTCGTCTCCTTGATTGAGTAGAAAGCGTGCTATGTTGGAACCTATAAACCCGGAGCCGCCGGTGACAAGATATTTCATTTCAAGTCCTGTATTCTATGAGTTGATCGTCTCTTCCAGCATTATCGACAACAATTCAAACAGAGTTAGCTCCGTTCTCAATTGCTGGGAAGAATTCAATTTAGTCATTGTAGTTATCCAATGTCCAGCTATAACTGGTTCAAAAGACTATCAAGTTCCTGGTGTGTCACCTGCAATCAATATCGGTCAATAACCGCATGCCGGGCAAGTGAATAGATTGTCAACATTATCAGGGGGTTTTCACTTGCGACATATTCCCAAGTTAACTACTTTGGTCAGATGCAGTTCTGCACCACATAGATAAATATAGTCAATTACCTTCTATAGGGAGTACCCGTGGACTTTTTGACGAACGCCATCGATACGCTGAACAAGTATATCTGGTCCTATCCCGAGGATTTTCCAATCATGATCGTGCTGCTCCTCGGCACCGGTCTGTTCATTTCTTTCCGTCTTGGCTGGATTCAGCTGCGCCAGCTCAAACATTCCATTGATATCACCCGGGGCAAATATGATGACCCCTCGCATGCCGGTGATGTCTCCCACTTTCAGGCGCTGTCGGCTGCTCTCTCGGCCACCATTGGTATCGGGAATATCGCCGGAGTTGCTATAGCCATCCATTTTGGCGGTCCGGGCGCTCTGTTCTGGATGTGGGTAACCGGTATTCTCGGAACTTCCCTGAAATATGCTGAATGCACGTTGGCGATGAAATACCGTAAGATCAATCCGGATGGTACCGCCTCGGGCGGCCCCATGTACTACATTGAGCAGGCACTCGGATGGAAATGGCTGGCCGTCGTTTTTGCCGGAGCGGCCTCGATCTGTGCCCTGGCCACGGGCAACGCCATTCAAGCCTTTACAGTTGCCGATCAATTGAACTCCGATTTTGCCATCCCGCAGTGGACCACCGGACTGGTGATCGCGATACTGGTAGGTCTGGTCATTGTTGGTGGGATGAAGAGAATTGGAAAAGTAACCGCCGTTTTGGCTCCGGCGATGACCGTCATTTATGTTGCCGGGGCTTTGATGATCATTCTCTTGAATTTCGACAAACTCCCCGGAGCCTTTGAGGCAATCATCTCCGGAGCCTTTACTCCTTCAGGTGCAGTGGGCGGATTTGCCGGATCGACCTTTATGTACACCCTTGTCTGGGGGATCAAACGTGGCCTGTTTTCAAATGAGGCTGGGCAGGGATCGGCCCCCATCGCCCACGCGGCAGCCAAAACCGATGAGCCGGTGCGTGAAGGCACGGTTGCCATGATGGGACCGTACATTGACACAATCACAATATGTACGCTCACCGGATTGGCCATTATCGTCACTGACGCCTGGACTGTAATGGTCAATGGTGAAGCACTCAATGCCTCTCCCATGACAGCCTATGCTTTCAAAGTTGGATTGCCGTTCTTGAACGGATATGGAAACTACATCGTCACAGCCGCGGTGCTGCTGTTTGCATCTTCAACCATGATCACCTGGTCATACTATGGCGACAGATCGATTCAGTACTTGTTCGGCAACTGGGTTGTTATGCCCTATCGATATCTTTATTGCATAATGATCTTTGTCGGTGCCATAACTCATCTGGAGGCGGTATGGGCCTTTGGCGACACCATGCTCGGACTGATGGCACTGCCCAATCTAATCGCCCTGGTCGCTCTCTCAGGTGTCATTACTAAGATGACCAAAAAATATTACTCCAGGGAACACAAACCGATCAATTAGAAGAGTTTGATTCTCACATGAGGTGGGCCATGACGGCTCACCTCTTTTTTTTTGACGACTTATAAATTCCAAATTGTGCGCGGCAGACCTCCCGGTCTGCCCGTTTATTTTAGCGGACCCCAATGATGGGGCAGGCGTCCCGTCATTCCAGGATTTTGGGTAGGGTGGGTCCGTCTTCTGCCTTCGGACCCGCCATTACCGAGATCGAATACTCACTAAATATAAAGGCAGGTCTGAAGATCGAAGATAGACCTGCCCTA
>JAUXBO010000185.1 GCA_030619345.1 Candidatus Zixiibacteriota bacterium
GATTTCGACTTATAGTTGCGACTGTGTTTGAGAAAATGGGACTCAACTTCATGGCAGCCGGATAGATAATGGCCAAAATCGCACCTTCAATTCTCGCCGCTGACTTCGCTCGTTTGGGCGAAGAAATCGCCGACTGTGATCGGCTCGGGGTCGATTTACTGCATCTTGATATCATGGACGGGCATTTTGTGCCTAACATATCTTACGGACCAGCTATCGTCAAAACCATAGACAGCGTTACCGACAGCTTCCTCGATGTCCATCTGATGCTAAGCGAGCCCGAAAATTATTTTGAGGCTTTCAAAAAAGCTGGAGCTGATCTGATTACTTTCCATATTGAAATACACCCCGATCCGAAAGCCTGTGCAAAGCAACTCCGAAACCTCGGTCTGGCCACCGGGATTTCACTAAATCCCGACAAAAATATCGATCTGGTCCTGCCACATCTCCATCTGTTTGACTACCTGCTGGTAATGTCGGTTTTCCCCGGATTTGGCGGTCAATCTTTTATCGAATCATCAATCGATACCATTCGTGCCGCGAGAGAATATATCGATGCTAACAAATTGAATACCAAGATCGAAGTTGACGGCGGTGTCGATGGCGGCAATGCCGCAAAAATAGTACAAGCGGGTGCAGATGTCCTCGTAATGGGTACGGCTTTTTTCCGGGCCGCCGACCGAAAATCACTGGTGACACAAACACAAGCCCTATAGAGAGTGTGAGAAAAACGCATGCAGCAGATATCCGGTAAAGAGAAAGGAATAGAATCCACAATGTTCGATAATTGGCGAGGATTCAAGTCTCCAAAGCTACCCGAAGAATGGCACAAGAAACTGA
The DNA here is from genome assembly GCA_030619345.1 of Candidatus Zixiibacteriota bacterium. Taxonomy (GTDB): domain Bacteria; phylum Zixibacteria; class MSB-5A5; order GN15; family FEB-12; genus JARGFS01. Next base: position 841 of record JAUXBO010000185.1, read on the forward strand.
CCGACATGGCTCGTGAGGCTCGCGGCAACATTATCAAAATGACGTCATTGGCGGCCTCAGGTCATCCGGGCGGTTCGATGTCCTCTATCGACATCTATCTTACCCTCTACAACATGGCTAACGTGTCACCACAGGAACCGTGGCGCGATGACCGGGACCGAATTATCATCTCACACGGCCACACCTCTCCGGGCGCCTATAGCGCTTTGGCTGCGGCGGGATATTTTGAGGCCGAGATTGCCATGGCCGGATTCAGGCAAGCCGGTTCGCCGTTTGAAGGACATGTGGAACAATCCGTGCCGGGGATCGAATGGGATACCGGCAATCTTGGCCAGGGGCTGGCGGTCGGTATCGGCAAAGCAATCTACTCCAGATTGTCCGGCAAGAAATTCCATACCTATGTCTTTATGGGGGATGGCGAGCAGCAAAAAGGCCAGATATCCGAATCAAGAAGAATCGCCGTCAAATACGAACTCAAAAACATTACAGCGATAATCGATTACAATAAGCTCCAGATTTCTGGTAACATCGAAGATGTCATGCCGCAGAATATAGCTGCTGAATGGGAAGCCGATGGTTGGAATGTAATCACTATTGATGGACACAATCTGGATCAGATTTACCAGGCGCTGCATACCGCTACCCATATCGCCGACCGACCGACAGTGATCGTTGCGACCACCGTAATGGGGAAGGGCGTCTCGTTCATGGAAAACAAAGCCGGTTATCATGGTGCCCCGGTCAAACCGGCGGACATCCCGCAAGCGCTTAAGGAATTGGGCGTCACCGACAATATGGAAGAACTCAAAGCTAAACGAGCACAGGGAGTACCGCCACTGTTCAAGCGACCGGCCGCCGAGAGAACAACGGTCAAGACCGGCACGCCGATCACCTATGCTGCCGATGTGAAAACCGACAATCGCTCGGCCTTTGGAGCCGCACTTTTATCGGTTGCTGAAAGCAATATTGGACGCGGCAATTTCTCTATGGGCGTTTTCGACTGCGATCTCGCCGGTTCGGTCAAGACGGCCGGGTTTGCCAAAAAATATCCCGATAACTTTTTCCAGTTCGGTATCTCTGAACACAGCACCGCCACTGCCTCCGGTTCACTTTCGGCCGAAAATGCTCTGGCTGTTTGGGCAGACTTTGGAATGTTTGCCATTGCCGAGACTTATAATCAGGCGCGCCTCAATGATATCAATCATACGAACATGAAAGTCTTTTGCACTCATTGCGGCGTTGATGTCGGCGAGGATGGCAAAACCCATCAGTCGATAGACTATTTCGCACTTATGAATTCAACCTTTGGTTGGAAAGTTATTACTCCGGCCGATCCAAACCAGACCGACCGCATTGTTCGCTATGTCCTCTCGCAGCCCGGTAATTTTGCTGTTATCATGGGACGTCCCAAACTTCCCACTGTCACCGATGAAAATGGCGCGCCATTTTTTGGAAACGACTACGAATACAAGTACGGCCATATGGATGTTATCCGGAAAGGAACCGGCATTGCTCTGGCCTGTGCCGGGAATATGCTATCAATCGGCTTGGAGGCGTGGAACAAACTAAACGAGTCCGGGCTGCAGATAACGCTGCTGTCTATCTCCGACTGGTCCGACCTGCATCCCGATGAGATCAAAGCGATGGCCACTAACAAGCATCTGGTCACTCTTGAAGACCACAATGTCAAGACCGGTCTGGGTACGGCTATTGCTTCGGCGATGATGGAACAAAATGTTTCCACCCATCTGGTCAAACTTGGCGTTACAGAATATGCTTCCTCGGGCAAACCGGCTGATCTCTATAAATCACTCGGGATGGATGCTGATTCGGTGGTCGAAAAAATCAGAACACTATAGAAGAGATAAGTTGGGGATCCACACGTGATATTAGCCGGTCACATTACTGCCACGACCGTAAATCTGGTTCGGGTAAAAACAGTCCGGAACGAGATCAAACTGACCGGTTTGATCTCGTACAAGAATTCAGACTTTTCTTCGTTCGATGACATTTTCAAGCAGTATGTCAAGAGGATCGAAAGCGATTTTGAGTACGTCTGTTTGGGTGTGGCCGGTCCGGTCATTTCCGGCGAGGTACGCACTACAAACCTTCCGTGGTTGTTGAGTGCTTCTCAGCTTGAGAGTGATTTCTCAATCGGACGCGTCAAGCTGATAAACGATCTGGTCGCTTCCGCTTATGGCCTGAGAAAACTACCTTCGGAAAAGCTAATAACAATCAACAAGGGTACCGCTGACAAACATGGTCATCTCGGGTTGCTGGCGGCGGGTGACGGTCTGGGTGAATCACTGATCTACCGGGATGAACAGAACTACTATCCCTATGCCTCCGAAGGCGGACATGCCGACTTTGCTCCCACCAGCCAGCTCGAAGCGGAACTGTGGGCCTTTATCTGCAGCGAGAAAGGGGCGGTTGAGACCGAAGACATTCTCAGCTTTAGCGGAATCAATGCCATTTACAGATTCCTGCTTCTTCGTGATTCCGAACAACCCCCTGACTGGTATCAAGATCGTCCTGACAATGCTGATCGCATTATAGAGATGGCTCTGGCCGGAAAAGATGAAAGGGCAGCCCGCACTCTGGATATTTTCACCGGCTGCTTTGCTTCCGAGGCGGCCAACCTGGCCCTGAAAGGGATGACCCTCGGTGGCGTCTATCTGGGCGGTCTGATCTCCAAACAGATTATGACTGCGATCGACAAAAAACAATTCATGGAACGCTTTGTGAAACCGGGGAAAATGGCCGCACTTCTTGAGAAAATACCGGTCAGCCTTATCATCGATGACAAAACCGCGTTACTCGGCGCCGCTGCGCTGGCTCTTGAAAAAGTCTCGGCATGAAACGGTTTACACTGTTTCTGAACGGTCGCTATCTCACTGAACATCTCAAATATTATCGTAGTTTGTCCCGAGGCAGATTTAAGATCGCGGTTGATGGCGGTCTGCGGTTTTTTCTCAAGTCCAACTCGCGACCGGACCTGCTAATCGGTGATCTGGATTCACTCCGACCCACCGAAATTGACACCGTACCAGAAAAAAAAATCATCATATTTTCCAGCGACAAAGATAAGACTGATTCGCAACTCGCGTTTGAATACTGTCTCAAACATGGAGCGGGTTTAGTAGACATCGTGATGCCGAGCGCAGGGGAGATAGATCACCTCATGGCCAATTTCCTGATGGTCCCGTCGCTGCTCAACAAAGTTGCCCGGCAGCCGCAAGTTCGAATACTCAATCACCGCTTTTGCGCTGACTGGCTGTGCAATCAGACGCTCAAAATAAAATCCGCTGTTGGTGACCGTCTCTCGATTCTGCCGATCAAAAGATCGTCGCTCAGTACCGCCGGTCTCAAATTCGAAGCTGACAATCTGCGTCTGCAGCCGGGGGATACAGCATCGCTGCGCAACCGCGTAATATCGACCAGGGCATCGGTCACGATTCACGGCGCGGCCTGGTTGATTCGTTACTATGCAAGAAGTTAGCCCTGGCAAATCTTATAAATCTGAGGTTGACAACAAGACTACGATTTGTATATTCGATCTGTCCGAAGGCCAATTCACTCAAGTGGATGAGCTTTTGGCCGATTCGATCAGAAACTGGGAGATAGTCCAATGGTAGGGCGCACGGCTCTGGACCGTGTAATCAGGGTTCGACTCCCTGTCTCCCAGCTTTTTACAAGCAGTATTAATTGTTCCTTCAGGCTGTGCCGACAATCTCTAAATCATTCTCCACTGAAATGATCCATCCAAATACTCCGTAGACGTTTCAGCCACCTAAATGGTTGACAATAAACGAATTTAGTGTATTTTACATCTAATCTGATAATAGTTTATATTGACTGTTATAGTCCGGTACTGCGCTTTTATCGTAAGTTCGCAAACAAGTTATATTATGTAGATACTTATTATTGGGAGAGATGTTATGTTACGTAAATCGCAAACTCTCTACGGTTTAATTGCGTTTCTGGTTGTCTTTTCAGCTCAGTTTGTTAGCTCCGAAGAAACTACAGATGGAATTACCCTGCAAAGTGTTGCCATTCAGCCCAACACCCAAATTCTTGACATTGATCGAACGGATACACCTTCTGAAGATCAGGGCAGCTACAGTCTCGGTTTTCGCGGAATTCCCGCCGATACCAATTGGGCTGACGGCTACTACGCTCCGTTCTATAATTACTGGCATGTTCTGGACTTCTACCCTACTGACAGCATGTTATGGATAGCAGGAAGCGGCAGCGTAACCGGCTTTGACGGCACTTCATTCATTGATTTAGCGCCAGACTTTTATGGTTTGATGAAACAGTTTCAGGATTATGGGGGTGATCTCTATGTTTGTGGCAACGCTGATGTCATCGGAAGCGCCGCCTGGGGTAAAGCAATTTGCAGATGGAATGGCTCGGGTTGGGACCTCATGGGAGAAGTGGGAGGGAATCTAGAGTGGGCCAACGCCATGACCGTATGGGACGGCAAGCTTATAGTTGGCGGGAAATTCAGCGAAGTTGACGGCGTGCCGGTTAACAACATTGCCGCCTGGGATGGTTCTACCTGGACCGCATTCGGAGGAGGAGTGAACGGCGAAGTTAATGCCCTGGCGAGTTACAGCGGAGAGCTTATTGTTGGGGGAGAATTCACAAATGCC
>JAUXBO010000248.1 GCA_030619345.1 Candidatus Zixiibacteriota bacterium
GGCGCGAATCTCTCTGGTCATGATACTCCTCAGTCTGATACTACCAACAGACTAAAAACATAATCACCCTAAATCAACTACAGAGTTTTGAGACAGCCTCCAAGCTGTGGGCCACCGGTCCCAATATAAACCCACCCGTTTTGTGGGGCACCCGTGTGGGAACAGTATGGGCTTGTGTCGTGTCCTCATCAGGTTCAATAACTGAGTATCACTTCACATCAGGATCGAAGTTCTCCACTAACCACAGGTCTCTCTGATTGGTGTAGACATTTACGACGAATCGTCTTCGATCGGGCGACATGCTTACTTGAGACACATGATCAAATGGCAATGTACATAATGTATCTACTGATTTGTCATGAATGTTGATTCGGCAAATGTATTTGAAATCTCCGGGTCTTGTCGTCAGCTGCTGAGCGTAGTAAATTGAATCTTCACCTTCCGACCAGCCAAGAGGCTCAGGCAAGCCCTCGAGGAGAAAAGTTCTCGTTGTATCAATAATAGAGAATATCCATAATCCGCGACCTTGAAAAGGGTTATTCCAGCGTGACGCTATCCACTTGCCGCTGGGAGATAGCTTATACTCTCCAAACCATGCTTCGCTTTCGAGGGCCAAAAGCAGTCGCGATTCCTCCGTTTCAGGATTATATATCTGGAGGTTTTGGAGTCCTGGTGTTACATATACCATTATGGTATCCCTTGGCCATATTATGTCTTGACCTCCAATACCGGGGTTTTCAATTGTCCTGATCGTATTTCCATCAAGGTCCTTTATCTTGATAGACGGCTTTTCATTAAGATTCATAAATGCGATTTGTTTGCCATTTTGCGACCACGCTGGAAAACGATTGGTCTTGCCGGTGAATGATATCTGCTTGGCGTCACCGCCATCTGAGGATATGGTCCAGATATCATATTCTCCGTGGGATCGCATAGAAAAGGCAATACGACTCCCGTCAGGTGAAAACACCGGATCATCAATCGAATGTGTACCTGTAGTTAGTTGTTTCCTGGATGTGTTTGGTTCATTATCCCTGTCACCAACAGTAAACTGCCATAAGTTTGACCACAAGTTCTGTTTGAGGTATAGAAGCCTCCTGGAATCACTGGTTATAGAAAACTCCAATGCCTTGAGTCCAGAAAGTAGGAGACTTGGTGGGCCTTCTCTTTCAAATGAACGGGTATCAATCTTCTGTTTCATCAAAGCGTTGTATCCGAGATGATTATCAAGATAGTACAAGCAGTTTGGATTACTTGCCCATTGTATATTATTCAATTCCCTATCGACTAGTTTAGAAACAAGAGTCCCGTTGGTATTGATAATCCAGGTGCCGTCACTATCTTCAGTTTGAGTTGTCAGAAGCAACTTGTCCCCATCGGGTGACCAATCGAGATAGTTTAACCAGTCAAAATCAAGACCTATAGGGATATATCGCTTATCGTTGCTTGCAGGACTGATTACGAGAATCGAATCTCTATCATGACTACAGCTTTCCTGGATAGCAATTTCCTCTGAGTTTGGAGACCAGGAAGAACTCAAATCGCTACATAACCCTCTTCTCAGTAGTCTTGGAGACCCACCCAAGCGCGAGATCAAGAATGTACCGTATTCTCTTAGAGTCGAATCTACTATACCAGCAACAGCAATCTGTGCGCCGTCGGATGAGAACTTAGCATCAGTTATATGATACCAGGTTAACAGGACAACCGGGTGTTCGCCTGTGACTTCCTGCAACAGAAGTTCGCAATACTTATCGTATTCTCGAACGAATATAAAGAACTCGCCGCCAGGTGATATGTCAGATCCTATAATATCGCCATAGAATGTTAGCTGGCGCTGTTGCAACGGTTCAGAAGGCTGCAATTGACCGGAGAAATAGATGGTCCCGGCTACGATTACGGCGACTGCAATTAAGGCCGCTATTAGAAACAAGTTGTGATTTCTCTTGAGGCTGGTTGTCCTCAACACTTCTGACGAACGACTTGGGTCAGATTGATCACGCAGTTCACGCTTCAAATCGGTCATGATCTCACTTGCGCTCTGATAACGCATGTCAGCACTTTTGTCGAGTGTTTTGCTGATAATTCGTTGAAGGTTGTCCGAAACGCCAACTCTGAAACGACTAACCGGTTCGGGGGTGGCGTCGGCTATCGATCTGACAACGGCCGCGTCATTGTCACCCTCAAATGGTCGACGGCCTGCTAACATCTCATAGAGAATCACGCCGACTGAGAAGAGATCAGAGCGGTGGTCAATCTGTCTGCCCTCTATCTGCTCCGGAGCCATGTAACCGACCGTACCAAGGGTCGATCCGGTTTTAGTCAGCTTCTCCTCACCTGATACTGTCGCCAGACCAAAGTCCAGAATACGCGCCCTATTCTCACCGTCGACGATTACATTGGCCGGTTTGATATCCCGATGGACGACACCAGACTCATGCGCCTTGTGCAGCCCCTCACATATTTGCATTGTATGATCGATTGCTTCTGACACTGAGAGCTTACTCTGTTTGATTACTTCGCGAAGAGAGTGCCCTTCAATATGCGCCATCGCAAAGAATGGCCGTCCCTGGCATTCACTGACTTCATAGACTGGAACTATATTCGGATGATCGAGTTTGGCCGCTGCTTTGGCTTCACGGGTGAACCGGGCGCGACAATCCCTATCTTGACATAGATGGGAGGGAAGGAACTTAAGAGCGACTTTGCGATCAAGCTGAGAATCTTCAGCCAGATACACTTCACCCATCCCACCGGCACCAATCTTGGAGATGATTGTGTAATGCGAGACTTTAGTACCGGCGACCAAGTTCGTAAATGATCGTGTTTGATCGTCATCAAATCCGTTTGTCGCCATGGGCAGACTACCTCATGAATTTTCCACTGCCATGCTATATTACGAACTATCTGCAAAATAGGTTTTTCAAACCATCAAAGCAAACTCGAACATTGCGTGTACAACTCGTGGGGTGGGTTCCCAGCTTAAGTTGTTGTCAGCGTCTTCATGGAGTTTAGCCGGTTATCGATAGATATGAGGCGTAGTAACAAGATCTCTGGAACCGCAGGGCAAGCCCTGGGTCACCGGTCTATGTCCCCGGTTTAATCTGTTACCTATCTGCCCGGTTCATACCACAGAGTTCCCACAGCAAGCTGTGGGCCACCGGACGAGGAGCCGCCCACCAATGAAAAAGACCCCGGCTTTCACCGGGGTCACAGATCTTATTATACAGTCGGTTGCGTCCGAAACGAAACTAAGGCTATCAGCCCAACAGCGTCAGGAACACACCGGCGGCCACCGCCGAACCGATCACCCCGGCGACGTTGGGGCCCATAGCCGGCATGAGCGGGTTCACCTTACCATCGGTGGCATCCGACACAAACTTCTGAACCACCCGCGCGGCCATCGGTACCACCGAGACACCAGCCGCGCCGATGCATGGATTGATCTTCTTCTTCAGGAAGAGATTGAGAATCTTGGCGAAAATCACACCACCGGCGGTCGAGAACGAAAAGGCCACGGCGCCGAGAACCAGGATCTTGAGTGTGGCGGGTGTCAGGAAACCCGCAGCATCCATAGTGGCGCCGACTGTCAAACCCAGGAAAATCGTCACAATGTCGATCAGCGCACCACCGGCGGTTTTGCGCAGTCGCTCGGTGACACCGCATTCACGCAGCAGGTTGCCGAACATCAACATACCGATCAGCGGTGCGCTCGACGGAATGGCCAGCGAGGCAATGATGCCGGTCACGATTGGGAATATGATCACGGCCGTTTTGGAGACCTTAATCATCTGGGGCATGTCAATAGCGCGTTCTTTCTTCGAGGTTAGCATGCGCATGATCGGCGGCTGGATAATCGGCACCAGCGACATATAACTATAAGCCGCCACCGCCACCGGCCCCAGCAGGTGTGGCGCCAGTTGGCTGGTCAGGAAGATCGAGGTCGGTCCATCGGCGCCGCCGATGATGCCGATACAAGCCGCTTCCTTGAAACTGAAGCCTAATAGTAAGGCCGCGCCCAAAGCCGCCACGAAAATACCCAGTTGCGCTGCAGCACCCAGCAAGAACGTCAGCGGTCGTCCCAACAATGGCCGGAAATCCGTCAGCACACCGATGCCGAGAAA
>JAUXBO010000078.1 GCA_030619345.1 Candidatus Zixiibacteriota bacterium
ATATCTGAAATCCAGAATACGGCTCCAAAGATTAGCAGCAGAGCGGTGAGATCAAAAACCATGCGTTCAACAAAAATGGTGGCCAGCGACGCTGATTTTGAAATTCTCTTGTCCTGTGATGAAAGCGAATATGCCCGGACGAACTCACCAAGACGCAAAGGCAGAACATTGTTGGCCATGAAACCGACACAGGTGGCCGCCAAAAGGTTTTTGAAAGGCACCGGTGAGATAGGCCTAACCATATCACTCCAACGATAGGCACGCTGGTACATGGTCAACACGATCATTAAAATATTCGGAATCAGCCAGAAATAATTAGCGCCCATCAGCACTTGTCCGAGACGGGCGAAGGCAATGTCCTTGAACAATAGCCACAACAGCACGAATGAGATTATGATGCCAAAGCTGATGTAGAGTTTACGTTTCGATCCAGCGATCATTTAATTTTCTCCAACAATCTCATTGATGACCTGTTCAAATTTCCGGGAGGCGATATCCCAACTAAATTGTCCGGCCCACTCCAGCGCACCGGACTCAAGTTTGTTTCTGACTTCGCTATCGCTCAGAACAGTATAGAGTTTTTCCGTCAAATGATCAATGTTTCCGTACTCATACAAAAGGCCGGACTTTCCGTCACAGACAGAGTCGCGAAGTCCGGGAGAATTGGCGGCAATGACCGTGGTCCCGACAGCATTGGCTTCGATATTTGTCAAACCCCAGCCCTCTTTTAGAGAAGGCAACACAGCCACATGGGATCGTCGCAGCCGATCAAGTTTATCTTCTTTGCTGACAAAGCCCGTAAATTCGACCGCTTCATCCAACTTCATTGAGGCCACCAACTTTTTCAGGTCATCTGAGTAATCACCGGCACCGACAATCATAAGTTGTGCATCGGGGATTTTTTCTCGAACCCGGGCAAAGGCAACTATCAAATGGTGAATCGATTTGTATTTCTTGAGCCGACCCATATACAGCACGGTTGGTCGTTCGTATTTCTTGACGGAAGAATCATGAGCATAGAATTCATTATCGATGCCGCAATGAATTATTGAGATGTCGGACCTCGGCACTCCCCTGAGCGCGATGTCATCGGCTGTCGATTCTGAAATCACGTTGTACTTGCATCCCCGATACACCGGGACCATCGGCTTCTCGGCCAGGTAGATATAACTGCCAAGGACACAGTTGATCTCATGAAAAACAGTTGTAGCGAAAAGATGAGGGATGACAACCAGGGTCTTGATATTGAGATACAGCGGAGTATAAAACGGTATCTTGTTTATGTCTTCAATCAGTAAGTCAAAACTGTTTTCTTTTGCCAGTCGACGAAGATGCATCGGAGCAATGATGTTAAAATCGTACCGATTGCCCCGGCGAATTATCCGAATGCCTTCTACTATTTCCTCACGCACGCAGCCGGACCAACCTGAGCAGAAAAGGGTAACCTCGTGTCCATATGTAACAAGTCGGCGAAGAAGTTCTTCGAGATGAACTTCGGCACCCCCCGCATATGGGTTTTTCAGATCGTTCCAATTCAGAGCAAGAATCTTCATCCGGTGCTGTCCTGCATCTCCATGGTGGCCTTTAGAATCTCGCGATCAAGTTCTTCCAACAGTTCAATCATTTGGCTGTCTTGTGGATTATTCTGAACCCATCGGTGCAAAGTTGTCCGCATCTCAATGTACCTTCGTTGTTCGTAGTATAGCCTGACCAGTTCGTCGAGCGCCTGACGGTTATTGGGCTCCTCACCCAAAACGACTTCAAGCATACTTGCCGCCTCATCAAAGTTACCGGCTTTTATCTCTGCCCGAGCCAGCAAATATCGCATGCGATTGCGGTCGTTTTCCGGGGCTGCTTCCATGAGCGTCCTGATCTCGGTCGATCTCCCCTGATCTGAATACAGACCGGCCAGAAAGTTATATGACTCTGATCTGAACGGAATAGCTTCAACTCCAAACAAGGCCAGCTTCTCAGCATCCTCATGCCGACCGACTCCCCCCAGGGCGCGAGCAAGGATTAAGATGCCATTGGCGTAGTTACCGGTGAGTCGTCGAGTAGTCGCATTTTTATAAATAGTAGAATCTGCCACACCGCGATGCCTGAAGCGCTCGGGATTCAAATAGAAATCGAGAGACTCATCAAAATCAATTCTCATACCGGTTTTTTCAGGCATAACACGCCAACTCATGCCACTTAGCATGAGCATTGAATCGGCGGACTTACCCAAATATTTCCGGGCGCTTGATCCGACCGTAATGGAAAAATTGATGGGACGCTTACCGAGATTCTCAGTTATAGCTGCATTTATCACCTGATCCTGTATCCTAAATACGGTTCCATCCTGAATGCGGAACGGCCTCAAATCGTCGATCTCTTTTTCGGTCCATCCGAGATTAACCCCCATATCGTACTGAGCTTGTTTGATATACCACTTGGTATTGGCCAGTGAGAGATTGATTACTTTGACATCCTTGCGGATCCCGTAGGCTTCCTGCAAACACCAAACTGGGAAAGTATCATTGTCGCCGTTGGTAAATAGGATAGCATCTTTATCGGCTGATTGAAGGATATTCCAGGCATAATCGTATGGCATAAAATTACGGGAGCGGTCGCACATAAAGTAATTTTTTGCCAGGGCAAGAGAAGGCAGCAAGAATAACAGGGCGGCTCCGAAAACAAGACCCTTGTGCATGACCCTGGAGAATCTTGCCGTTGACTCTCTCACAAATTGAACCAGAATTGCAGCTCCCAATCCCATGGCCAGACCAAAAAGAATAAAGGCGGGTGTAAAGAAATAGTCCCTGTCCCTCACCTCAAGATAATCAACACCGGTCACAGGACTTTGCCTGGTGCCGTCGGCAAAGTTCATATAGAGAATCAGGCCTACCGATCCAATCAGAATCAGCAGCAGAAGTATAAGTCCTTCGCGGGGCCTTCGCCGTATCAATTCCCAGATACCAAATATCCCGAGCAGAAAAATTATTACAAAACGCGCACCACTCAGCCCGTACTGTTCGCTGAAAAAGCTCCAGAACCCCATACGGCTGTGAACGCCGAACTGGTTTTCCCATTCGGACCTTCGCACAAACATCCGCTCGGTCATTGACATCGACCCATACTGTTTTCGTTCAATGTAGTTGATGGTCGCGGTCAGGTTTTGTGAGGGGTTGTTTTCATTGATCGCCGGATGCTGCGCCGACCTAATGGGGATATATGCATGAGCAGAGTATCCCATCATGGCCGCGACTATTATCGCCAGAGCAGTTTTCCATCCGGGCAGTTTGAATAGGACTCCTCCCGCCACGACCAAAACAGCGGCAATCAACGATCCATAGAAAAACTCGCGGACACCGAGAACCACCATCGCGACTCCGGCTATAGCGATCAACATCGTCCAGGAAACGTGTTTCCACAGGAATCCGGCCAGTAGGAGAGTTGTCAATCCGGTGACTATCAAAAACGACATATATCCTTTGGGCATGTAGAGAATACCGACGGCAGCGATTGTTGTCAGGGCAAAAATGGCCGTGATCAGAGATGGGCCCGAGTCTGGATCGGTGCGGTTCGATTTGTATTTGAACAACAGGTAGACTCCGTACAGTCCCAGCAAACCGAGACCTGCCTTACCGATCATTGAAGCAGCCAACATTGCTGAAGGACCAAGGGATGACTGCGTCAGCACATCGTAGGCCTTCATGTAGAGCGGCGCAATAGCGACCGCGAACCCGATTAGTCCAAACGTATAAACCCGGGGAATTTCCTCGAACGAGAACACATAGAACAGATAGAGAGTGAACAAGATTGCAACCGGAACATAGAACGGTATTTCATCCGGACGCGACGACAGAGCAAAAATCAGATATAATTCCAAAACAAAAAAGGCCGCCACCAAATACCAGATTGTAGCCGGTGCATTTTTCTTTAGAATAAACAGAACGGCCACAACCGGAATAATCAGAAACGTCGTCATGTGCACACTGATTCCGACAAACGCAAGATAGAATATCAGAACTGTTATTTGTATTCCGCGGCCTCTCCCCGGTTCCTGCAGATAGATCAGACTTAGCCAGAGTATAGCCAGGAACAGCATCATCGAAAGTCCGTAGACCTCTGCCTCGACCGAGTTATTCCAGTTAGTGAGACCAAAGGCCAAGAACAACGAGCCGGAAACCGCGCCAGCGTAAAGCAGGAATTGAGCAAACTGAGATTTATCCGATCCAAACCAGGCTCGCAGCAACCGGACCACGATGAGGTATCCAAAAAGTGCCGTAAAGGCCGAGCTAATCGAAGAAAGCAGATTGATCCTGACACCGACATCGGCTGCGATAGGAAGCAGGCTGAAAACTCTGCCGATCAGGACATAGAGAGGAGTGCCGGGTGGGTGTGGAACACCAAGTGAGCAACTGGCCGCAATGAATTCCCCGCAATCCCAGAATGAGACGGTCGGAGCTTTGGTGAGCCAATAAATGACAAGAACAAACAGCCAGACGGAAAAGCCAATGACCAGGTTTCTGATATCAAAATCTTTTTTCAAGACAGAGCTTTCTCTCGGCTTAGTCGAAAGTCATAACTGTACTGATTGTGCCTTGTCAGGCATTCCCACCAACCAGCTCTACAAGTTGCTGAATATAACCTATTTAGGTCCTCTGTCCAGATTCTTTTTCAGGCTTTCGGATCGAGCCTATTCGACTCTTTTACATAATTATCCAAAATCCCGTTCACAAATCCAAACGACTGTTCGGTTGAGAAAGTCTTGGCTAATTCTATGGCCTCGTTGATAACTACGCGCACGGGAACATCGGGCGATTTATCCAACTCAACCAGAGCTAACCGGAGAATATTACGGTCGATTACCGCAATCCGTTCCAATTTCCAGTTTGCCGCATGCGAAGAGATAATCTCGTCGGCCCATTCTGTTCCTTCAATAACACAGTCAAAGAGAAAGCGAGCGTATTCATGCCCTTTTTTGCTGAGAGCTTCATCGGCAATCACATGTTCCCGGATGTTTTCCGCTTCATCATCACCGCACTCGAGTGCATAAAGCGCTTGCAGAGCAAGTTCTCGAGCCCGATGCCGGGGTGAGGTTTCGCTCATCAGGATTCCATGGCGGTATAAAGAGAGACCATTTCGATGGCGGTCTGTGCCGCATCCCAGCCTTTGTTTCCGGCCTTTGTTCCAGCCCGTTCAATAGCCTGATCGAGGGTATCGGCAGTGATTATTCCGTATATTACGGGCAATTTTTTGTCGAGCCCTAAACGTGCAATCCCTTTAGAAGATTCCGCAGCGATAAAGTCAAAATGTGGCGTGTCTCCTCGAATCACAGCGCCGAGACAAATGACGGCATCGTATTTTTTGGGATCAGCCATTTTGGAAGCGGCATACGGAATTTCAAAGGCACCCGGCACATAGGCCACGGTAAGGTCGCTTTCGTCCGCACCGTGCCTGGTAAGGCAATCAACAGCGCCGTCAAGTAGCTTGCCGGTCAAGAACTCGTTAAATCGACTCACCACGAGACCAAATCTCATTTTCTTGGCGTCGAGTTTTCCCTGTATCACATTGTATTTCATATATTCCTCCTGGGAATCACTATACTTGATCTAGTATATGACCAAGTTTATCGCGTTTGGTCTGTAAATAAACCTGATTATGTTTTGAGGGTTTGATCTGCAACGGTACTCGCTCTAGAATCTCAAGGCCGTGTCCTTCAAGACCGACAATCTTTCGCGGATTGTTGGTCATAAGTCGAATTGAGGTCAGGCCCAGATCGGCCAGAATCTGGGCGCCGATTCCGTAATCGCGAAGATCAGCTTCGAATCCGAGATCTTCGTTAGCCTCAACTGTATCTCTCCCCTGTTCCTGCAGCTTGTAGGCAAGAATCTTGTTCGCAAGACCGATCCCACGCCCCTCCTGACGCATATATACGATTACACCACTGCCGACCCGATCAACTTGCTCCATCGCCTGATGCAGCTGGGTTCCGCAATCACATCGGCAAGACCCAAAGACATCACCGGTCAAACAACTCGAGTGTACTCGGACGAGAACACCACGTTGTCCGGCCACTTCACCCTTGGTGAGGGCGAGGTGGTGATGGTCATCGATTTCCGACTTATACAGGTGCAGAGTAAAATCACCGTGGCTGGTAGGTAGATTGACTTTGGTGATTTTCTTAACCAGTTTTTCAGTATCACGACGATAATTAATCAAATCTTTGATGGACACGATCTTGAAATTGTGCTGGGCCGCGAATTCAATCAACTGCGGCAACCGAGCCATGCTGCCATCATCATTCATAATCTCACAGAGAATACCGACCGGCTTGCACCCAGCCATACGCGAAAGGTCCACGGATGCTTCGGTGTGTCCGGCGCGGGAAAGTACGCCTCCCTTGAGGGCTTGAATGGGAAAGATATGTCCCGGACGGGCGAGGTCTTCCGGCACCGCGTTGTCATCGGCAAGAACCGCAATAGTATTGGACCGGTCAGAAGCTGAAATACCCGTGGTGGTACCTTCGACAGCATCGACCGAAACTGTAAACCTTGTACCCAACTTAGCCGTATTATTATCAACCATGGGGTGAAGACGAAGCTGTGCGATACGATCTTCGTTTAAGCTGACACAGACCAGACCACGGCCATGCTTGACGAGGAAATTCACGGCTTCCGGAGTCACAAAGTTCGCTGCCATAATCAGGTCGCCTTCGTTTTCTCTATCCTCGTCGTCAACCACAATGACAAAGCGGCCTGCTTTTATATCAGAGAGCGCTTCAGGGATTGTATTCAATTTAAATTCACTGTTCATATTACCAACCGCTTTCTCTCAACTTTTTTTCAGTTAGATTCTGAGATATATGGGATACATGAGATTTATTCGAGGTACTCTGTTTCATTACATATTTTCCAATAAGATCAAATTCCAAATTTATCTTATCTCCCCTGGCCCAATCTTCAACATTGGTAGCGGACAGGGTATGAGGAATGACGTTGACACTCATTTGTCCACTCTCCACACTATTCACGGTGAGAGAAATTCCGTTAATCGCAATCGATCCTTTTTCCACTACGAGTATATCAAATTCAGGTTCATACGCAGCGAAGATCTCAATTGATTCACCGACTGTCTTTGCGGAGGCAATCCGCCCTACCGTGTCAACATGCCCGGTGACGTAATGTCCGCCAACTCGATCACCAACCTGCAGGGCGCGTTCAAGATTAAGTTTTGCCCCGATTCGATATGACGACAATATCGTCCGTTCCAATGTCTCCTGAGACGCTTCAACCGTGAATGCGTCCCTGTCGATTTTGGTCACGGTCAGACAGGCGCCGTCGCAGGCTATCGACTCCCCCATCTGAAGGTCGGTGCTATCGATCTCCGATCTTATCGTAAGAACCGTGTAGTTGCCTCTTTTTGATATACATTGAAGCACACCGACTTGTTCAATCAGGCCGGTAAACATCAGGCGTTCTCCCACTTTGGATACGCGGTCATGACCATGTCGTTGTCGATCTGTTCATAGCGTACTGATTCAAGATCAACGGAGTCAGTTATCGATATAGTCGACAAGGAACCAACACTGTTGAGTCCGTCGCCAATGATTCTTGGAGCGCTGATTAAGATAAGTTTGTCTGCCAGTCTAGCTCTTAGAAACGAGGTAATCATGGCCGCCCCACCCTCAACTAACAGAGAGCGCATCCCAAATTGACCGGCCTGTTCGACCAAGTCTGATATGTCGACGCCATCGGTGCCCGGCCTAATTGACCAATGAATTGGCGTTCGGTTGTTTTTCTCGGTCCCGACATTAGTAGCCTGCTTAGTAGATGCAATGATGGTGAGTTGATCCTGATTATTCTTCAGCAAGTGACAGGAGGCTGGAAGCTTTCCATTGCCGGTCACGACAATGCGATAAGGATTGATCCCCTTAAGATGACGGACGGTCAATTGCGGATTGTCGGCTCGCACCGTACCACTGCCTACAATCACGCCGTCAACCTCAGAACGTAAACGGTGGGCAAGCTTGCGTGCCTTCAGTGAAGAAATCCATTTGGAGTCCCCGGTCGAAGTGGCGATACGGCCATCAACCGATTGAGCAAGCTTAAGAATAATATATGGTCTTTGCATCCGGTGATATCCGATATAGGCATCGTTGAGTCTCTCAGCCTCAACCCGCGCAACTCCCGACTGAACCTCCAAACCGTTCTTCCTGAGAATTCTGGCTCCCTTGCCAGCGACTCGGGGATCAGGATCAGTCACAGCAAAGACTACTTTCTTGATACCAGCTTTCAATATGGCATCGGTACAAGGAGCAGTTCGACCAGTGTGACAGCATGGTTCCAGATTGACATAAAGAGTTGATCCGTGCGTAGTCTTAGCTTTTCGCATGGCGAGTATTTCGGCGTGCGGCTTGCCCGCCCCGCGATGATAGTCTCTGGCGATGACACGATTATTCTTGACAATGACAGCACCAACAAGCGGATTTGGTCTGGTCAGACCGCGACCCTTTTCGGCCAGGCCAATCGCCTCAAGCATATATTTTCTGTCATCCGTCCGACTCATAAAAAACCCGAATATTATGATTCGGGGCATGCGTACAGAACACAGTTCTGCCGACTGACTTCTCCCATCCGGACTTTAACCGTCGGCGTCTGAGTTTCACAGACTCTGCCAGACCCTGAGAATAGGGATGTTCCAGCTCGCGGGCTTTAACCGCCGATCGAGGAATTACACCTCGCCCCGAAGATTCTATTTGAGGATGAATATACGTGTAAGTAGATAAAATGCAAT
>JAUXBO010000188.1 GCA_030619345.1 Candidatus Zixiibacteriota bacterium
ATAATCTCCATGCGGACTCTCTCTTTGTCATCTTCCGGTGTCGGGCGAGCAGATCCTCACTGAAGGAAGTATGATCTACTTCCTTGATAATAAGCATCTCAAACAGATAAATACTTATCAGGTTCCATAATAACATGGCGTGCGACATGTCCGTCTTCTGGAGTCGCTTGAGCAGTTGCGGGTCGTATTTTTCTGAGGCCATGTCGACCAGTGGCTGAAATAATTTTTTTGGCAAAGCCCAGAAATCGGTCGGGAAGCCGAAGCTCCGTTTGGGCCGAGTAATGAACTCCTCTTTGAAACCATTGGCACGCAGCATTTCGCGGACCAGATATTTGGGCTGGATCAACTTTTGACTCCACGGAACAGCGTAGACGTGATCAATCAGGTTCTCGGCAGCAAAGGGGTAAACGATCTTGATGGCGCACGCCTCGGCCAATTTGCTCCAGACCGACATCGTAACCGCGCCTTCGCATAGCAAAGAGATGATTGATATCTGGTTGAGAAGCGGTTGCTCACCGAACGGCTGCATCAATTGTTGATGCGAGGCAACGACGCTGTGGAGATCATAACCGAATAAATCCTTCACCAACGACAGTTGCGTGTACTGGCCGAGGTTATAAAGAAAATGCCGATCATGGTTGAGTTGCGTACCAAAATAATGTGAAAAGAACGAGAGCCTATAGTCGTCCGGTTTCATGCGGGCCGACATTCTCACCAACGAACGCAGGGGTGGAATGTTGAGAACCGAGTTTATTTTATTAAACTTATGGCATCGCTGGTGAGCGTCGTTGCCAAAAAGTCCATCGGCTGCCTCGCCGCACAGGAACAAGTCGTTCCCGCGAGTGTGCGCATCTTTGAAAAGTAGATAGAGCATTACCGATTGCAAATGATGCAGCGGCATCTCGGCGTGATAAACGGCCTCCACCAGTCCGTGCAGATAGAGTTCTTCGTTTCCTTCAAATAATCGATGTCCCACGCCAATGTGATCCGCAACCGTGGTGGCGTACTCAGCTTCACGATCATCTTTGTTGGCGAAAGAAAACCCGGACGAAACAGAATCGGGTCGATCCCCGTTTTTTACGGCCAGAACTCCCAGTAAAGAAGAATCAAGGCCGCCGCTAAGCAGCATCCCCGGTTGCTTTGATGGTGAAAGCGAGTCAGCGATATTTGTAGTCAACAGTTGTTCCGCTTTCTGCCAGGCGGATTCTATGTCAGACGCACCTGCTTCATTGGGTAACCGGAAATCATAAGAGCGTTGCGAGATGGGATGAAATGAAGTCAGGTCAAGTTCCAGAGACTCACCGCCCGACAATGCACGTACGTTTTTCACGAGACTATTGGGGGCCGATACAAAACGATAGACCATCAGTTCCGGCAAAGCATTGTCGTTGAGTTGAAGGTTGACGCCATGACGTCGCATGACTCTCAACGATGATGACAGAACCAAATGGTCCCGGTTCTGGAACAGGTAATAGGGGCGCGAGGAAGTTACTGAATTGTATAATGACAGTCTCTTGGTAATTTTGTTGAAGATTGCAGCGGTATATACTCCGTAGCCAAGATGATGGTTCCCCGAAGATGCTGACAACCGGTTACAAAGGGCATCGACGGCATAGTTGTCAAGCGGGGAGAGCGACTCACCGGCAACGATAGTGTCGCCCCGTTCAAAGATGAAACCATACGGCTGCTCGATTTCAAGGGTTACGATTTTTTCGCCCATCTCGAACCGGGCAGTTCGTTCCTGGAAATCGCTTACCGATTCACTTGCGTCGCTATGCTGAATTGAAATCAGGAGCATGGCTAACTTTGAGCCTTTCTTTGGCCGCTATAGTTATTAATCGTAAACCGGAATTTTCCAGATTTGAGTGGCTCGATCCGCTCCACAAACTTCACTTCAATGCGAACTCCCTGACCGACTTTTTCAACTATCTGTTTGACTATCGGTTCGGTATCAAACTGCTCGGACCTTGCTACAATCTTGATGACCAGGAGATCAGCATCCTCCTGAACGACCTGAAACTGTTTGACGAGCGGTTGGCTGTAAAAAAGATGCGTAAAGTATTCGCCATGAATATGGACGCCGTTAAAATTGATAATGTCAGAGGACCTTCCGGCCAGATTAGCCAACAGGGGATAGGAGATGCCACACGAACAGGGCTCACTTTGCAACGTCCCCATATCGCCAGTCAGGTAGCGAATAAACGGGAAACTGAGGTTGGTCAGGTCAGTCACCGCAAGGTTTCCTTGTACGCCCGCCGGCAGAGGTTGCCCTCTGTCATCGACAATTTCGATAATCCGGCCGGAGGCCATGACGTGCATCCCCTCGTGAGCGGAACACTCAGCGGCCAAATTGTTTACTTCCCGCGAGCCATAAAAATTGTAGACTTTGGTGCCAAAGGCCTGCTCTATCACGGCGCGTTGACTGTCGTACAACATTTCTGCCGAAGATCTAACAGCAATTGGTCGAATGCCGGTGAGTTTTAGTTGGTTGATCCGCTCGGCGGCCAGTGCCAACGATGAAGCATAGCCATAGATATAGGTTGGATTAAAGCGTTCCAGGCGATGCAGGAATGAATCGAGCGACTGCTCGTCGACATTGAATGAATTCAGAGCCATAATCCGATCTACTTTGGCATCGAATTTTTCGCGCAGGGAGGACTCTTTGAAGTCTCTATCAGCGCCCCAAAAAACTCCCGTTCGATCACCATAACTGATTCCGATCCATGACATGAACAGCAAGTGCAGTCCGCTGGCGAACATCTGATAATCTCGGTCATGATAAAAATTTACCGGTTTGCCAGTGGAGCCGCCCGATGAATCAGCGTAAACAGTATTGTCAATTGGGCAAAGAATATTCTTATAGTTCTGCTGGAGGTCATCGCGAGTCAGGAGCGGAAGTTGTGATAATTGCTCCAGTGATTCAATCTTTTCGATAAACTGTCGCTGGTCAGATAATCGCTGGCTATAATACTTGGATTTATCGATAGCACGAAAGGCGAGTTTTTGGAAACGCTTGATACGGATCTGCTCCAGTTTTTCAGGACTCAGAAATTGCTCTTTAGCCAAGGTTTTGTAGATACTAAACTGCCGATCCCCTCGCACAGCAGCCTTTAGCTGGCACAGAGAGGTATAAATTGAAGAATATAATCCGCTCATGATTTCCCGGAGTTTGTTTCGGTTTCAATACTGACTGGCGGTTTATTTTCAGCGATCAGTTCGGCTTCGGTCTCTTCCGCTCGTTGTTGATCCAGAACAATATTTACCATTGCGACTGTCATGCCGGCCATCAGATACCAATTGTATCGGTAGAGGTTGTGCCCGAATCCACCGGCCACAAAGAGCGCGATTAGACTGGCGATAAATGCTTTGCCATACAAATTGGCCCAGCGCAAGTCATCGCGATCCTGACTCAAAAGGACTATCTGTCTGACTTTTTTGCCAAAATTGAACATGAATCCAAGCCAGACAAACAGTCCCACCAATCCGGTTGTGGCCGCTATCTGGATTATCAGGTTGTGTGCCTGCATAAATCTGCCAAAGCCATATTCTGGTGATGCGGCCGCCCATCGGAAGGCACCGGCGCCAATTCCAAGAATCGGTCGGGCTGCGATCATGTTCACTCCGGCCATCCAGATTTCCCATCTTCCCGAAGAGGTGTCGTTGACATTGTCAACTTCGACCAACGTTTCATATCGCTCCCGGTATTGATCGGGAAGAACAAACCAGGCGGCAATCAGGCAGGCAACTACCAGCAAGGCCGTAAAGAATTTATGTCGCACATACAGGAATCCACCTATTAACGCGCCCATGAAGGCCAACATTCCGCCGCGCGAACCGGTAATCGTTATGAGGTAGGTCATCCCGAGCCCCAATATGACCATCGTTCCCTTGATCAGGTAGTTGCGGGCGTAAAAGGCTGTGGCCACTACAATAGGAATTGTGATCGCCATCGTGGCCGCTATCGCATTGGGGTCGCCCCCGGCTGAAGTCGTTCCCACCAGACGGTCCACTCCCATGGTATGTACAAAGGACCCACTCAAATATTGGTTGAAGGCATCAAAGGCGATTTTCCCGATCATGATGATATAAACGACCATGAAAGCGACAAATTTCTTGTAGGTGTCGACTAACGAGACGATCAGGAAAAAGAAAATAAGCGTTTTCAGGAATTCTTTACATATTTCAATAGTCGCTGACTGTTCGTATGAAGTAAAAACCGAGATATACATAATGCCCAGGAATGAGGCCAACCAGAGAGTGACCTGATCGCGCGGAAGAGTAACTCGGCCAGTTTTCAATTTCTGATGGATGATCAAAGAGATTATCACGAGCACACCGAGCAGGAGTTCGATACGCAGCGGAGCCAGCGAGGGATAGATTTCGCCGGGACGATAAAGGAAAATCACCAGATAAGCCAGCAGCCCGTACATCGGATAGCTGGCAATCAAATAGACGTTCAGAAGCAGGACGATCCCGATAATTATAAAGACGGGATTGACATACGGTACCGACAGCCCGACCCCGATGGCCGCAATGACGAGGCCGATCCAGAGCAGGGTTTTACCGGTTATAAACTGACGTGATGATGTCTGCATATCCCTTTCGCCTAACTTCAACCAAACAGGCTGCTCGTACACTCTCAATATGTTATACGACAGTTTCCTTTAGTGGCTATTTGCAATCTTAGCAAACTAACTCAACTTATATATTAACAAAAGAGGCCGGTTGGTGTCCATTAAAAATCGGGCTGTTGACATCCCGTGAGCGAGATCAAGACCTGTATAGATTATATCGGATGCCGCGAGTGGAGTCGAAACTATTTCGCAATCATCCCTTTGATTTTGGACTCGATTGTTAATCGATCATCTTTGTCCAGGACAACCAGATACAAGACAACTAACATCACCAGCGTCACCACGGCACAGTCGATGGCCCAATTGGCCCAGCTGTCAGGAGTGATTAGTCTATTCATAATGTAGGCTGTCGGCGTGACCACCAGGGCCGAGGTCACCAGTGATTTTAGCGAGGTCAGGTAGAATTGCCCCACACTATCTTTGATTACGCGATGAAAAACGATTGGATAAGCAAATATGTAAATAGCTATCTGTGGTATGGCTGTCCCCAGGGCTACGCCAACGATACCGATACTCTTCACCAGAATCACCGAGAGAACGATATTCGAGAGTGCTTCGGCGCCCAATATGTAAAAAGCGATCTTGTGTTTGGAGATGCCCAATAGTACCGAGTTGCAGATTGACTGCGGCAGGTAAATAGCGGATGCAATTATCAGAATGTGTATGATTGGGATAGAATCATTGAAACTCGAATCGAGCCACAAGAGAATAAACGGTCCCCCAAAAAACAGAACGATGATAGTCAAAAAACCGGATACAAAATAAAGATACCTGGTTGATTTTCGATACA
>JAUXBO010000166.1 GCA_030619345.1 Candidatus Zixiibacteriota bacterium
GCTTGACCGACAGAAAGTCTTTGAGTTCTTCGTACAGTTTGTCGACCACATAGAAAATAGAGTATTTACCGCGGACCACAACCGGTCCTGCAACAGTACCGATATTACTTTTCATGGCCAGATCGAAAATCTCAGGGAACCATTTGCGCTCGATATATCCAAGATCGCCGGAAACCGCCCTCTTGCCGGGACGCTCGGTAAGGTCCATGGCCTGCTCTTTGAAATAATTCAGAGCGCTTACTTTTTCGGCAATCTTACGAGCCTGGATTTCGTCGCTCAGCAAAATCTCATATACGTGCACTTTGGCCGGGTCTGAAAATTCTTCGGGATGTTCCTCGTAGTAAGTTCTTATTGCTGATTCGTCCGGCGGAAGTGGCGCTGGAAGCGAGTCGGTCCGCATGATGTCAGCCATGTTGAGTTCTTTGAATAACTTCACTTTTCGCAGGTACTCCGGATCTTTATCAAGGCCGGTGCGAAGTGATTCATAAGTCAGAATCTCGAGCTTCTTAAGTTCGAATATAATCGTGGCAAGCGAATCGTACTTGTCAAAGGCAGGCTTAACATTCTGTGACACCTGCTTGGACAGTCCCAGATACTCCCCAATCGATATTTGTCCTCCGTCCCAGGTGCCCAGCACGAGCTCTCTCTCGTTACGATCGAGTTGGTCAAGATCAAAGTCACCGGCCGGAAGATTGGCCAAAATCTCTGGCGGATAGAGCGCTTCTCGTTTTTTTATGAGATAATTACAGGTCGTTGTATCGACAGTCACTTTATACTTCTCGTTGACATACCCAAAATATTCCTCGGCTAGTTTATTCCGCCTTCGTCCAACAATCTGTTGGCGATAATTTTCCTTCTCGGCATCAAATGACTTACGTTGCTCATTCGGCAGACGGTCATTCAATTTGATTATATGAAATCCAAACTTCGACTCTACCGGCGGTGAGATTTCTCCTACCTCCATAGCGAACGCTGCCTCCTGGAATTCATCCGCCATCGCCCCCCACAGAAAATATCCAAGATCACCACGGTTTCGTTTGGCCGAAGGATCTGTTGATTCCTCAAAAGCGAGTTTGTCAAAGCTCTCGCCGACCTTGATTCTCTCAACTATCTCGTTGGCCTGATCCAACGTTTCAAGCAGAATATGGGACGCCCTGATTTTGTATTCCGCCCGGTCATAGTATTCCTTGACTTCGGCTTCGGTAACCTCAGCTTTGTCGACAATCTCTTTCTGGTAAAGTATGTCGAGCAGGAACTTGTCCTTGTTGGCCAGAACCACTCGATTGAGGTCTTCGAGTTTATCGATATTTTTCTCGTATGCAGCCTGGACCAGCAAACGGTTGACAATCAAGCTGTCCAGAATTTCGCTACGGGCATCAAATTCAGCCTGAGCGCTGACAAACGGAGTACGCACAACTTGAAACATATCATTAAGTTCGGTGGAACTGATTTCGTAATCGCCAACAACCGCCACTGTTTCGCCGCCAGATTTCCCACATCCAACCACCACCAATAAAAGCAAGCTGCTGATAACAAGTAACTGCAAGTAACTCTTCGATTTCATTTATAACTCCTCATAATGTTCTCACAATCTGTTGTACCTATATAGAGCGGGTCGGTTCCCTTCGGGTTTGCCCACGAATTGGGTTTGCCCACGAATTGGGTTTGCCCAGGAATTGGGTTTGCCCAGGAATTGGGTCGGCCCACAAGGGCATATTATAGAAAGGATTGAGCTGATTTCCAAGCCCTTTTGAGATAACGAATTGAGATCAAAAATGGAGGTGGCTACTCGAAATCCGATTCCAGGTAGTCATCAGTAGAACGTTGGCGACTGAGTTTCTGGGATAGCTTTTTGGTGAACTCAACGGCTGAGTTTTCCCCGTAAACTTTGAGCATATGATTCATGGCAATAACTTCGGAAATGACCGTGATATTCTTTCCGGGGGAAATCGGGACCCGGATAATCGGTATTCCTACGCCCAAAACGGTGGTTTGTCTCTCTTCCATGCCAAGCCGCTCGTAGTCCTCGGATTCCGACCAGTAACAAAGGGCAACTTCAACCTCAATACGCTTCTGCATCCTGATCGACCGAATTCCAAACAATTCCTCGATATCGATAATCCCAACCCCGCGAATCTCCATATGGTGACCCAGAAGTTCGGAGCCGCTGCCGATAATCACGTCCGGGGCAGCCCGGGTGATCCTGACCACATCGTCGGCGACTAGGCGATGGCCGCGTTCCACCAGATCAAGCGCTATCTCGGACTTCCCGATTCCGGACTTGCCGGTATAAAGCAGACCAACGCCATAGACATCAACCAGCGTTCCATGCACATTGATCGAAGGAGCAAAAACATGGTCGAGGTACGCTGAGAGGCGATTGGTCAGTTCGGCCGTGGTCAGGCGGCTGGAAAAGACACCAGTCTGGTGTTTGTCGGCGCATTCTATAAACTGCGCTGGTGGCGTAATACCCTTGGTAATAATGACCATTGGAATATTGTGCTCAAATATTTTGGAGGCGACATTGCCCAGTTCTTCCTCGGAGAGACGGCTCATAAAGGCCATTTCGGTTTCGCCGAGAACCTGAATGCGTCGACTGGGGAAACGATCGAAAAATCCTGTGAGGGCCAGGCCGGGGCGATGGAGTTCCGGGTTAGTGACCTCTTTTTTGAGACCTTTTTCGTTATTGCTCAATAACGTAAGTTCAAGGTCTTGTTTACGGGAGGTATAGAGTTTTTCTACTGATATTTCAGCCATAGTGAACGCAATATAGCCTTGGTACTAGACACTGCGCAAGTTTGAAGATATGGGGGGATTAGTGTAATCCCTTCAAAATTATGTCACCCTGAGCTCAGTCGAAGGGTGATTTATTACGAAAGGAAGATATGCTTCGCCCAGCCGGGTGGCCGGGTCAAACTTGTTTGGCCCGGATTGTTCAGATTCATCGGGTCGCCCACCGCTTGCGGTGGGTACTTTTGATGAATATCAGTAGGTCGGCGTTCCGCCGTCTGCCACCGGCGGACAAGAAACCCGACATCCTCCCCCAGAAACACTACCATACCGCCACAGAATCTGTGGGCGCCTTCCTAATAAAAGGAGAACCGATATGAACAGATACAAAAACAACCCTACCCCTCTTGATCCCATGCACCCCGATCATCACCAATTCAACAACGACAAAGTGAAAAACAACAAAACGAACCCATTTCTCCGCAACCCAAAACATGAGTTGGAATTACGGGAGAATAAATGAATCAGATGAGGTTATCCATACAAGTCATTCCTGCGAAGGCAGGAATCCAGAAAGATCGACCACACCAGCTGGACCCCAGCCTACGCTGGGGTGACTTACATCCGCAGATATGTTTTATATACAAAACGAACCCAATTTACTGAATTCAATTGAGGTGCAGACAAAAAAGCGCCCAACCAAATTGGTCGGGCGCTTCGAGTAATCAGTAGCTGAGTCGATAAAAGGATCAGTCGAGCTTGAGGCGGATTTCCTTGAGTTCCTTCTTAAGCTTTTCCATCTCTTTCTGGAGTTCTTTGAATTCGGACTTCTTTAGAGATTGCAGTTCTTTTTCGAGTTCCTGTATCTCTTTACGGAGATCGTTCTTGAAATCTTTGGAATCAAAATACTTGTTCTTTGCATCAAAATAGTAATCCGCATCGTCATCGACGTCATGCAACCAGCGTAGTCCCTGAAGGCCGCGCAGCGACTCGAAATCGAAATTGAAGTCGAAGTCATGATCCCCATAAAAGCGAAAGAGTCCATGATCATCGTGATCGTATTCGCCAACTTCAAGCTTTATGTTTTTCTCGGATTTGTCGCGCATCACGGTTACTTCGATCTCGTCCCCCTCTTCAAAATCTTCCATGATATCGGTGACATCGCCGGGGTCGGTAATTCTTTCACCTTCAATATTGACTATAACATCACCGGCTTTGAGTCCTGCTTCCATCGCCGGAGAATCCTCGACAACCTCGGTGATCAGAGCGCCGCGTCCTTTTTCGACTCCAAAATACTCACCAAGCTGCTTGCTCAGACCGGAAATAGAGACGCCCATGTACCCACGGTGTTCTCTGTACTCGATAACCCGCGGCGCACGCGGTGCCCGCAACGCTTTGGGAGCTTTTGGTGGTTTGATGCCCGATATAATGTCGATGGCTCCATGCGAACCGAGTGTCCGATAAACCCATTCGTAGTCACGGTCACCATCGTCATCTTCAAGCGTGACATTGAGTGTCATTTTATCACCGTCACGAATTATGACCAACTCTACTTTATCACCTTCGCCATAGTCTTCCAGCGCATCGGAGATGTCATCGGACTCCCAGATTTTCTCGCCGGCAAAACTGACGATGATATCTTCCTCTTTCAAACCAGCTTCCTCAGCCGGAGAATCTTCGACTACGCCATTAACAATGACCCCATGGTCGACTTCCAGACCAAACGCTTCGGCTATATCTTCATCGACTGTCTGCATATAGATTCCAAGCCAACCACCGCGAGAGTATTTGGATGATTTGGCGCCCACCAGTCCAGCCACGAGTACCAGGGCAACCCCCAGCACGAGAATTAACTTCAGATTTCTGTTCACAGCTCACCTCCATCATTAGTCATCTAACGCTATCACCTGCCTATACGGATGCAGCAGTCCGACAGTTTCAATTAATGCTGTTAATGAATGTTAATGCGTTGCGGTGAATACCGAGCCGGGGTACAGAGAGAGACCAAAAGTTACGGTCAGTATTTGGCGCGAAAACTTGTCGTCTTTGGTATACCGAAAATTGGAATGTATTGTCCAGTGCTGATCGAACGGAAAACCGACCCCAAGTTCACTGAACCATCCTCGACTTCCCCCGCCCGTTTCAATCTGCAACAGCAAGACCCCCATCGGGCCATCGGGATTCAAGAATGGCTGTTCTTGTGGTGATGACTCCGCGTAGTAGGTGACGCCAAAAGACGCTTGATCGATATCGAGAGTTCTCGGTTTGCTGTAGTAACTGTATGATGAGTGAAAGCTCAGCCTTTTAGAAACAGGCCAGGTCAATTCTGTCTTGAGCGATACCGACCCGTCCCCACTGGACTCAGTAAAGCCGGGTCCGGCCATCAAAGAGACCGAGGGTTTCCCGGTAACTCCGTCCGGATTTAAATCGGCGTCCGGGCTCATCGGATCGGCGGTGTAGATTCTCAGGCCAGCGAACAACCTGAATTGGGAGCTGTCCTGACGGTGATGATGCAGAAACACGGTCGGTGTTATCAGCGAATTTGCGATCCAGTTAATCTGGAGTTCCACCTCTTGAAAGTCACTTATATTCCGCGGAGAGTCTCCGGAGAGCGAAGAATATCCAAATTGTGAGTGTATGGTCAGGTGCCCTAAACTGCCGTCGGGGTGATTTTGTCCGTACTTAATTCCGGTCGATTGGGCCTGTAAGGGACTATGGGCGACCGACATCGCGATTGCCGACAATGCGATTGCCAGCAATACCGGGCGTGATCTTTTGACCGTTTTTTGATACATGATAATATTAGTCTCGCCGGAGCCTGGTTTCCCGGATAAGCAAACGGCAGTGCTTGGATTTCGTACGATTTTGTTCCTAATGTTAAGAACTATCTTGCCCGATAAAAATCATTGACAATTTCGGGATTTTATATAATATGTAGAACTCGATTTGCAAAGCAAATTACACTCCCCTGTAGCTCAGTTGGTAGAGCAGCTGACTGTTAATCAGCGGGTCGCTAGTTCGAGTCTAGCCGGGGGAGCTTTGTTGTACGAGCAGGCAAATTCTCAAAGAAACTGAAGGGCTTACGGTATACGGCACTTACACTTGTGCCTACCAGAGAATAGTTCGAAGCTATTTCCTTCAGGATTCGCACCTTGTCTATACTATCTGACTTCAAATATGTGGGATACAAACGATTACAGAGTTCGAGGA
>JAUXBO010000040.1 GCA_030619345.1 Candidatus Zixiibacteriota bacterium
ATGTTATCATGCCCGAGCATCTGCATATGGTTCTGATTCCTCAACCCGACGATCATTTGGGAGAGCTAATCGGTGCAATCAAACGTATTTCATCCGGTCGCATACTGGCATCTTTGCAAGAATCGAGTTCGCCGCTGCTGGCAAAATTGACGGTCATCCGCAACGGCCGGACTTACCCTGTCGTGTGGCAGCGCCGCTGCTATGATCACAACTGTCGTACCGAAAAATCGATGTGGGCGAAGGTTGACTATTGCCACAAAAATCCTGTTCGCCGCGGATTGGTTGCTTCTGAAGGAAGATATCGCTGGAGCAGTTTCCGATGGTACCACGGATTGACAGGGATAGCTCTCGATATGGACGAGTACGTCAGAGATCGCTAAGAACCCACCAGAAGGTGGGGTACCAATACCTTTCTTTTGTTCCATGTACCCCACTTTCTAGTGGGTTTACATTTCACTGACGCAAGCTCAGAGGAAGAACGCCTTCAATAAGGTAATTGCATCAAATGACTATTGTTGAGATAGACGAATCCGTCAGCGATCACTAAGAACCCACCAGAAGGTGGGGTACCGGTGTGATTCAGTCATTCTATCAAAGACTGGTACAATCCGGAAAAACCAAGATGACCGCGCTGGTAGCCGCGATGAGAAAACTGCTGACTATTGTCAATACTATGCTCACGAAAGGAGAATGCTGGAAACATATATTGACTTGACTATCAAGACAGTCGCTACATAGAATTGCTGTACGGTGCGAAGCAATAAGTGCCACACTGTGGCCTGCCACTATGTCACCCCAACTGCCGTTTAGACGAAATAGCTGCATATCACATAGTGAAAGTGTGACAGGCTGGCAGATAATCAGCTATAACCCAACAACATAGGCGATAAATCGCATTCTTGAAAAATCGCAGATTTTCTTGAAAATTTTCGCATTTCAACGGAAACTTCTTGACAATATAACCGTTAAATCTATATTGATCGCTCGTTAGCACTCAATGAATAAGAGTGCTAACAATTGGATTTGATTGTATATTATAAGTAAACTCACTAAAACAATCCCAAGGAGGGAAACAAAATGAATGTAAAGCCACTTGCTGACCGTGTAGTGGTCCGTCCCCTGGACGAGCAGGAAATGAAAAAGGGTGGAATCATCATCCCCGATACCGCCAAAGAAAAACCGATGGAAGGCGAAATCATTGCGGTCGGAACCGGACGCGTGTCCGACGAAGGCAAGAAAATGCCGCTCGAAGTTAAGTCCGGCGACAAGGTGCTCTATGGTAAGTATTCCGGCACCGAAGTTTCTATCGACGGCGACGAGTACCTGATCATGCGCGAATCCGATATTTTCGCGATCATCACCAACAGCTAAGTAAAGAGCAGAGGAAAAAATATAATGTCGAAACTAATAAACTTCGATGCCGAAGCCCGCGCCAAACTCAAAATTGGTATGGACAAGCTGGCCGACGCTGTCAAGGTTACCCTGGGCCCGAAAGGCCGCAACGTTGTTCTGGAAAAGAAATTCGGTTCCCCGACTATCACCAAAGACGGTGTAACAGTCGCCAAAGAGATCGAACTCGAAGATCATTTTGAAAATATTGGCGCCCAGATGGTCAAGGAAGTAGCCTCGAGAACTTCCGATGTGGCCGGCGACGGCACCACCACCGCGACCCTGATCGCCCAGGCGATTTATCGCGAAGGTCTCAAGAACGTAACGGCGGGTCACAATCCGATGTCGATCAAGCGCGGTATTGAAAAAGCGGTGACAGCGGTGAACGACAGTATCACCAAGATGTCCAAGCCGGTAGCCGGTAAAGCTGAAATCGCCCAGGTTGGTACGATTTCCGCCAACAACGACAGCCAGATCGGCGAGTTGATTGCCGAAGCCATGGAAAAAGTCGGCAAAGACGGCGTTATCACGGTTGAAGAAGCCAAGACCGCCGAGACGACTCTGGACGTTGTCGAAGGTATGCAGTTTGATCGTGGTTATGTGTCACCTTACTTTGTGACCGATCCGGATGCGATGGAAGCAGTTCTGGAAGATCCGATGATCCTGATCCACGACAAGAAGATTACCAACATGAAGGACCTTCTCCCAGTCCTGGAGAAAGTCGCCCAGGGCGGTAAGCCGCTGATGATTATCTCCGAAGATATCGAAGGTGAAGCGCTGGCGACACTGGTTGTCAACAAGCTGCGTGGCACAATCAAAGTCGCCGCCGTCAAGGCTCCGGGCTTTGGTGATCGCCGCAAGGCCATGCTTGATGATATCGCAACCCTGACCGGTGGTAAGGTTATCTCCGAAGAAGTTGGTTCCAAGCTGGAAAGTGCCGTTCTCTCTGATCTCGGTACGGCCAAGAAGATCACGATCGACAAGGACAACACCACGATCGTCGAAGGGGCCGGCAAGAAAGACGAGATCAAAGGTCGTATCGCTTCTATCCGCAAGCAGATCGACGACACGACTTCCGATTACGACCGTGAGAAACTTCAGGAACGTCTGGCCAAACTGGCCGGTGGCGTGGCTGTCACCAACGTTGGCGCCGCGACCGAGACCGAAATGAAGGAAAAGAAAGCTCGTGTGGAAGACGCTCTTCATGCGACCCGCGCGGCTGTTGAAGAAGGTATCGTCCCCGGTGGCGGCGTAGCGCTGCTTCGTGCCATCGCTGATCTGGACAAGATCAAAGTTGACGAAGACGAAATGATTGGTGTTAACATCATTCGCAAAGCTCTTGAAGAGCCGATACGTCAGATTTCGGCCAACGCCGGTGCGGAAGCTTCGGTTGTGGTCAACAAAGTCCTCAGCGGCAAAGATGCTTTTGGCTACAACGCCAATACCGATATTTACGAAGACCTGTTGAAGGCCGGTGTCATGGACCCGACCAAGGTCACGCGTACGGCGCTTGAGAATGCGGCTTCGATTGCCGGTCTGCTTCTGACGACCGAGGCAGTCATTGCCGACAAGCCGGATGACGGTAAAGGTGGCGCTCCTGACATGGGCGGCATGGGCGGCGGAATGCCCGGCGGCATGGGCGGCATGTATTGATCGGTTGATCCGAACAATAGAGCGTAAGCTCGTTTATATAGAGGCCCCCAATCACGCAAGTGGTTGGGGGTTTTTTGTGCTTGTGCTGAATCCAAATAGATAATATTGTAATCAGGAAGCTACGAATAAGTGTGTCTTATTATATGGTGTTGTACAAATAGAAATGTCTCGATCAGGGGATTGTATCAGTGAGTAGAATTGCGGTTGCAAGGAGCACACTTGAGTGGGCAATGGAACGAGCACGGCTTACCACTGATGATCTTCACAAAAAATTCCCCAAAATTGACGAATGGCTCTTGGGTGACGTTTTGCCAACACTACGGCAGCTGGAGAAGTTTTCCAAGGCAACCCTAACGCCGCTTGGTTTCTTCTTCCTCCCCACTCCACCAGATGATAAATTGCCCATTCCCCTTTTCAGAACTAAAGAAGAGCAAGACCTGCCTTGGCCAAGTCCCGAGTTGATAGAAACTGTGCGGACCATGCAGAAGCGACAGGATTGGCTGGCGGAACATCTTGCCGAGGAAGGAGAATCAAAGCTTGATTTTGTCGGAGAATTTGAAATAGACACTGATCCTGTCACTGTAGCAAATCGCATCCGAACTACACTTGGAATTGATCCTGAATGGGCCTCCCGCCATAGAACATGGGAGGACGCCCTCGAAGTCCTGATCGAAGCAACAGAGGTTACAGGGATTGTTGTTACAAGAAACGGTGTGGTAGGTAACAACACCCACCGTCCACTCGATGCAGGCGAGTTCCGTGGTTTCGTATTGATCAACAGTTACGCACCGATGATCTTTGTTAACGGTGTGGATTTCAAGTCCGCTCAAATGTTCACACTGGCTCATGAACTAGCACATGTGTTCTTTGGTTCCAGTGCTGCATTTGATTTGCGCCAACTCATGCCGGCGAGCGACCCAACGGAAGTGGCGTGCAATCGCGTAGCTGCCGAGGTTTTGGTTCCAGCAAGCGCTATGACGGATCGATGGCCAGCTCATTATGACTACGGTACTTTTAGACAAATCGCACGAACGTTCAAAGTCAGCCCTCTCGTTGCAGCGCGCAGGGCTCTTGACCTGGAATTGATCACGAAGAATGAGTTCTTCCAGTTTTATGATGCTGAGCGAAAGGAATTCCTTAAGCGGAAAAAGAAAAAAAAACCAGGTGGAGATTTCCTAAACACTCAGAATTTCAGAGTCGGCAAGAGGTTCGCCAAAGTGGTATCTCGTGCGACAGCAGAGGGGAAATTACTGTACTCGGAGGCATATAGACTTACCGGACTATATGGCCGCTCATTCGATCGTTTCATGTCATCGTTAAGAGATCGGAAGTGAAGTGGCAGATAACGAGATCTATCTACTAGATACGAACATCTTTATTCAAGCCAAGAAGCAGTATTATGCTTTTGACTTGGCCCCGGCCTTCTGGGAAAATCTTTTGAAGTTCTCACAGATCGGCCGTTTATATAGTATTGACAAAATAAAGGAGGAGCTTCTACGTGGGAAAGACGACTTGTCCCAATGGGTTAAGGAAGAATTTGCAAATGGTTTCCGATCCACTGATGATGACGATGTGATTGGCTGCTACCGCGAAGTGATTGAATGGGTCTATCGTCAGCCACAATACAGTGCAAATGCAAAGGCTGTATTCTCTGAGGTTGCGGATGGGTGGCTTATAGCCGTTGCCAAAGCTGAAAACCATACAATTGTCACACATGAGACTTTCGATCCCAATATCAAAACAAAGGTGAAAATCCCCAACGTGTGCAGGGGCTTCGACATTAAGCTGATAGATACATTTGAGATGCTACGTCGGTTGAAGGTGAAATTTACATAGACTGGTGAATGTGCCACCACTCGCACAATGGCGAAAGCACACCGTTTCCCCACCGCTTGCGGTGGAATAAGTAAGACATGTTGGTTCTAACCGCCCCCATTTTCACCCCCACATCACTGATGAATCCTGCCAGACTCGGTACCAAAAAGGTACCTCGCTATGGCCAGCAAAAAACAGATCGAATCCAACCGGCGTAACGCAAAAAAATCAACCGGACCACGTACCCCCAACGGTAAAACCATCGCCAGCCGCAACTCAATAAAACACGGACTCTACGCCCGTGACATCATCATCGACTCTCCCCACCTCCGGGAAGATGCTTCCGAATACAAAAACTTGCTCGAATCCCTTATCGAAGAACTAAAACCGACCACCCTCTTCCAGGAATCGCTCGTCATCAAAATCGCCAACTGCCTCTGGCGTTCCCGCCGGGCCATCATTGCCGAATCCTCCCAGATATTCCGTCAACTCGACTACCTCGGACCGGATCGTTACAAAGACTCCCTGATCAAAATCCTCCAAAGGGACGACATCCATGAGGAGCCACCCGACCCCTCAGAGTTAGAAGAAGCAAAAGAGCATGCCGCTCTTATAGGCGTCAAATCGATCCCCAACCAGGACTTCAGCATGAATCTCCTGCGTTATGAAATGCGCCTTGACCGCCAGCTTACCCGCGCCTACAAACTCCTGCGCCATTTGCAGTCAATCGAAAATTCCGTAGGTCGAAACCCCTGCGGTTTCGACGATAGCTCGATGGAAAAAACTGTCAGTCCGGACTCTCCCCCCGACACTAAAAATATGCAAAACGAACCCAATCCCGTGGAGCCCGATGACCCTCTTCTCTTCATCACCGATTAACCAATTTGGTAGTTTTTGTCCTGTTGCACCTCCCCTTGTTTTGGCAATACCGGTCGCCGCTGTCCGAAGGAAAAAGACTGCCAATGGCAGTCATTCCCGCGCACGCGGGAACCCAGAGTTCTCTTCCTGGGTCCCCGTTTTCACGAGGATGACTTGTGAAGATAACTTGAGTTCGAAGGTTCTGGTGGTCCACCACTTGCGGTGGGATTTGGACTATGCACCGTACCCCACCCAGTTTACACATTAGTAGGTCAGGAGGCCTGTCCTCCTGACGATTATCCCAGAACGAATTGTCAGGACCACGGGGGTCCTGACCTACTCGGATAAATACGCGTACGAATCCCGGATGCGGGTGTAGTCCGAGCGGTGGAGGCCGTAGCGGAGGAATTCGTTATAGTGATAGCGAGCACGTTCGAGACGGTTAGACGAAATAGCAACAACCATGCTCAAAAGATGCGCACCGGGCGAATTTGGATCGCCTTCAAAAAGTGAATCGGCAACGGCGAGAGTTGAATCGTAATAGTCGAGCCGGTAATAGGCCAGACCGACCCCTTCGGCAATAAATGTCTTGTTCGGTGACAAATGCCGCGCTTCTTTGAATATTTCCAGCGCTTCATCGTATCGTTGTTGGGCAAGATACATCTGGCCTATTTCGTTTTTGAGAGTCGACAGGTACGGCCCCAGACGGTGAGCGCGATCATAGTATGGTTCGGCCAGGTCGTAGTTGCCTAATTTGGAATAGGCCGACCCGGCGACCTTCAGAAACTCCCGATTGTAGGGGTCGGATTCGGCTAACTCAATGGCAATTGGCAAAGCGCGATCCGGTCTCCCCTCGGTCAGGTGCGAATACGCCTTTTGCAGCTGTACATATTCAGGAAACAGTTCGTTCATCTCTGCCGCTATTCGGTCATACGAAGCAATATCGCCTTTGTTTTTGTAATGCGTGGCAAGGGTCGCCCAACTGGAGTGATCGTGACTTTCGTAATATCTCAGAATAGAATAGTAGCGTTGCTCCGGTGACTCTACATGGAGATTAGCCGTCAGATAACCGGTCGTCATTAAGAGTGTAACGAGACAGGATGCAAAAGCGTAATGAACATACACAACCCGTTTCTCCCCGGTCGTTAGTCTGATGATCAGCAGGATAGGCGCCAACAGGCAGAGCGAAAAAATATCCCAGTCACGGGCACGGGTGAGGACAGCGCCGAATAGAAATAGGAATGATATTGAACCGGCTGAACAGAGGAGTAGAAATTGCGACGCTCTATCACGCCGTACGATACTGAAGTTACGGGCGGTCATCCAGATCAGGATCGGTAGAGCGGGGATAATCAAAAGAGTCTGTTGAAGAATGTCGCTCAGGTGAGGGATGCTCAGAAAATAGTATCCGGGTGCGTTCGGTCTCCCCTGAAAAAGCGGCATGAAGAGAACTTCGATTTCGACCCGTGTTTTGACAAGGTACACTATCAGGACAGCACCCGCCGCACAGAGAACCAACAAGATTGCATACAGCGCTTTTTTGAATCGGTCAGGGGCGTGGGTTGCTATCAAGAGCCACAACAGCGCGGGCAGGAAATAGATCACCTGTACATGGATTATGAGTGCCAAAAGAAAAAGCAGGATAATTAAGACTGATCCCCGTTTGGTCATGGCCTGATTGACAGCAACTGCAAAAAACAACAATGTTACTGCCCATGAGACAGGATAAAACTCAACGTAACCAAAAAATAGCAGCGCCTGCCCACTACTCAATAACAGGACCAGTCCCATGAGACGAGCTATCTTGTCCGTCACAAGCGCGCGGAGCAGCATCACCGCGCCAATGATCGCCAGTCCGCCGGACGCGACAGACATTATGCGAAAGGCTATCAGAGCGGACTCTTGCGTATACTCACCCGACAGATACTGCAGAACGCGAAGAATTTGGATCGCGCCATACTCGCTCCATTTGGGGATATACCCCTCGCCGCCTCCGAAGATGCTCAACCAGGTGTAGCCATCGCCGAGGAAGTGTGTGTCAGTCTTGAAGAAATAGCAGAGGAACATAAACGTGCCCGCTATTGACAACGGTCCCCAGATCGGACTCCCTCGGAGCGAACTCCCCCGGAGCGAGCTCCCCCAGATATAGTCGTGTGTGGTTTCGGCGATCCGCAGCAGTTTTGTTTCATTGGTGGAGAATAAAGAAATAAATCCAATTATAAAAAGCGCGGCTATCAGTATAACAGCCAATGGCGGCAGAAAGGCAAAATGGTTGATCCCCCAAGCTGCGCCGATATCAGCGACAACAAAGGCTGCAACCAACGCCAGATAGACCAAAGTAATTAGCCCGAGTATTTTTTTGCCTGTGAACATAAAGCAAATATAGAAAGCCCGGCGGTCAAATCAACATCTATCCCGCCCACTCTGATCTTGACCATGACTTATGGCTCGTGTATCTTCCGGTATGACGCGTATCGACAGTTTTATAGAGGTTTTAAAAAAGCAGTTCCCGGACGACCGGCTGACTTATCAAAAGTCGACCCCGACTTTTCATCCTGAGAATGCGACCGAGGCCGCCGAACTATTCAAGCTGGCTAACAATAAAGGCCAGCGCCTGTTCATTACCGGGTTCGGAAATAATATCGACCCGATTGGCCAGGCATTTGAAGAGATCGTCTGTGTCAAGACTGACCGCTTTAACAAACTCCATGAGGTTAACGAAACAGACTATTATGTGGAAGTTGGCTCCGGCTATCCGCTCATGGAACTAAACCTGGCTTTGAAACAGCATTTGCTGTATTTGCCACATAGTTCGCTTCCTTATGTCGGTTCGGTCGGCGGCGGGCTGGCAGTCGGATTGTCCAGCGATTATCATAACGTCGATTTCCCGCTCAAAAAATATTTCATTCGAGTTGAGATTGTAATGCCAACCGGTGAGATCATAACGCCCGGTTCGGTCTGTTTCAAATCGGTCTCCGGTTACGATGTTGCCCGGCTGTTCACCGGATCATGGGGTTTGCTGGGACTGATTGTTTCGGCCACTTTCCGCGTGATGCCATTGAGTGCCGAGTTGGAGTATACCGCCATGAAACAGAAAGGTGTGAATCGTCGGTCGCTTCTTGAGGGACTGGCTGAATCGAATGATGCCGCCGATGCGATATATTCTCGCAAGATCAAAGCGAAGTTTGACCCCAATGGGATTCTGCCGGTA
This sequence comes from Candidatus Zixiibacteriota bacterium, assembly GCA_030619345.1. GTDB lineage: Bacteria > Zixibacteria > MSB-5A5 > GN15 > FEB-12 > JARGFS01. The sequence goes on from JAUXBO010000040.1 coordinate 8,927, forward strand.
GTAGGAATCTGAAGGCACCGCCCCTAATAAGTTAGAGGCGGCCACCCGGTCGGTAGACTCAGGAAAAGCTCCAGAAAAGCGGTCCTGCGGGGCCGCTTTTTTTATTGATGGAACGATGAGATACATTTGCTGTTGTAATCTGGTACAAACGACTTTATTTTAGTGGAAAATGGAGAACAAAATGATAAATGCTGCGCCCGGATCGAATGTCGCCGTACTCGGCGCCTCGCCAAAAGAAGAAAGATACTCATTCAAAGCGGTAAGAATGCTCAGAGAGCACAGCCATAAGCCAATCCCGGTTCATCCGGCCGGACATACTGTCGATGGTGTCCCCGGTCTGAAGTCACTCGGTGAAATCACCGAACCAATCGACACCCTGACCATGTACATCAGTGCCAAGATATCTGACCATGAGTTGGATTCGATAGTGGCACTAAAGCCACGCCGAGTGATCTTCAATCCCGGCGCCGAGAACGACAATCTGGCTGCGAAGTTGGAAGAAGGCGGAATTCAAACGGTCAAGGCGTGTACCCTGGTGATGCTTCGAACGGGGCAGTTTTAGCCGACATAGTCGGTTCATTCCGATGCATCATAGAAAGTAATGTGACATAGGGAGAATATGGCCAAGAAGAAGGTAGCGTTTCAGGGAGAACGCGGTGCGAACAGCGAAGTTGCCGCGCGAGAATTAGCGGGCAAAAATATTGTGGCGGTTCCATGATTTCGTTTGTGAAGTTAGGGAGTTCTTTTCAAAACTCTTTCCGTGTTTGCTCTTCGGGATATAAACTTGACCCGAATCGAATCTCGCCCGGCCCGGAAGCGTGACTGACAATATTACTTCTACATTGATTTTGAGGGTTCGGTCAAAGAAGAACGGGTCAAGTTTGCCCTAGATCATCTCAACGAGATTGCCGATTTTGTCAGAATCCTCGGCAGCTATCCCAAGCACAAAGATTAGGTTCTCGCCCGCCGCGTTTGTTTGGCTGCCTGCTTTTCAAACTTGGCCCTAATGAGAATAGCCGAGGCACGTACCAGGTCTTCAACATCAACCGAAGTTGTGTTAATCATCTGGTCGTAATGGACTGCATTTCCGATTTGCTTATCAAAAAGTTTTCGGGCAAATTGTTCCCGGGTCGAATCCGACGCTTCAATAGCTTGTACCGCCTCGTTCTCACTCAAATTTTCATATTTCCGGAGATTCTCAATTCTTGATGAAAGAGATGCAACCACGCGAATATGAAATCCCCGGTCGGGACCGAGAATGAAATTACCGCTCCGTCCGATTAGTAATACCCCTCCAAACGAGGAAAGGGATAGAACCACGCGGTAGAGATGTCTGATATAATCCTGGTGGTCCACCGATTGATCCAAAAATAGCGATTCGACCATTAGTTCAAGATCATTACGGAAACTCTCATCAAGAGATTCGACAATTCGCTTGAGGTATCCGGAAGATTCACAAATGGCGTCTATTACTTCGCGATGGAGACAACTGTAACCCAATTGTTCAGCCAGGCGACGCCCAAAATATGAGCCCCGGCTTCCCTTCTGGCGGCTAACGGTGACGACCGGCGGCGGCGGCGAGAGCCTTCGGGGAACAGCATCATCCTGCAGCTGCTTTTTCTGATATTCCCATCGCAGTAGTTGGCGATTGATAATGTTGCTGATGGAAGTCATATACTATTACCTCCATCAATAATATATTATTTTGTTGAATTTCATGCAATAGATATAGGCCAAGATGGTGTCAGATGGGGAGTAGAAGGCTAAATCATTGTCCTTGTGTATAATCTTGGGATTATTTATCTTCGCTGAGACTAAAGAATCGGAGAATTATCCCGGAAAGGGTTGCGATGTAGCCCTTTAACAATCTTTTTTCCGATCAAGAAAAAAAGTGACAGGGGAACTTGTCAGCAAGGTAAAATGTTATGTATTACCAGACGCCGAGTTTTGGCACTAACGGCTTTTGGTAGAGTTTTTTATGGCCGACCAAAAGTTAATAACTGCTGAAAAACGGAAACGGTTTGAATCTGAGGCTCTTCCGCACATGGATGCGCTATTGCGTACTGCTCTTAGGATGACCAAGAATGAGCGTGACGCTGAGGATTTGGTCCAGGAGGCATTCGTCAAAGCCTACCGGTTCTGGGATAAGTTTGAACCGGGTTCTAACTGTCGGGCATGGTTGTTTAAAATCATGACCAATATCTTCATAAACAATTACCGCTCGAAATCGCGGTCCCCGATGGCGGTAAATGTGGATGAGATTGATGACAACTTCCTTTATGGACAGTTGTCGACCGGCGGGCAGAGTCCCACTCCGGAGCAGGAACTGTTCGCCAAGATTTTTGACGACGATGTGAAGAAAGCAATTGAGAATCTTCCCGATGACTTTCGGATGGTGGTTGTGCTTTCGTTCCTGGAAGGTTTCTCTTATCAGGAGATAGCCGAAATTGCCGATCTTCAATTGGGAACTGTTAAATCGAGACTGCATCGTGGTAGAAAACTATTACAAAAAGAACTTTTTGAATATGCGGTCAAGAATGGTTACATCAAGGATAAGGCACAATGAACTGTCAGGAAGCCCTGGACCTACTATATGATATAATTGATCAGGAAGTGTCCGAAATAGATGAATCTCAGGTCCGCGCCCATCTTGAGAAGTGTCGTCACTGCTCCGAGATTTTTCGTTTGGAATCGTCAATTCAGAATTTTCTTGAGGCTCGGACTGCTAAAGACAGTTCCCCCG
>JAUXBO010000294.1 GCA_030619345.1 Candidatus Zixiibacteriota bacterium
AGTGACGGCGAACATTCCGGTAATCATGGTAACCGTGGCCTCTCCCAAGCTGGAAGAATTTCTTGGGCGTCTTAAGACCAAGAAGGCTCCGGCCGGCTTTTTCGAAAAGCCGATCGACAAGGACGAACTGCTCAAGAAAGTCAGGGAACTGATCGGCTGACCGGACAGTTCCTTCCTGCTGCGTAGCTGTCCTGATTGCCGAACACCGGTTTATGTGGTCGGTATACGTCCTCGTGCACCGGCGGTCGGTGTGACATTTCGAGGCAGACGAGGACGTCCGCCTCGCACAGAACACTGGTATCCCACGACAACGACGGTCACGCCCGGTTTGTAACCTCCTGGTACATATCGCGCGCCTGCCAACATTGACAAAGCACTCGTTTTGTCATATTATAGTATAATCGGCAATGGGACGGTCCTTTGCAAATGGACATGGGTGCTCGCCCAGTATGTTGGGTGGGGTGCCGGTGTTGACTTGTATTTTGTGAAGTCACAAGGAGGATCAGAATAGAGACCGGAGTTTGAAACAATAAACAGTATTGATGATGAAGATATGGTAACACCTAACCCGTCTATCGGTAACATAAGCGCTGGAGTAACAATACATGAGTTGCGCCAGATGGACGACTTTCCTTCCTGGACTAGTCCCGATGAGCTTGCCAGATTCCTTCATGAAAGTCTCAAGCCGTATGAGGATCCACTGCCGGAAGTGAGACGGGGTATCACCGATGCTCTGGCGCCACACACTGGAGAACCTGGTTTTGTGCTGATAGCAGAGTTGGACCAGAAAGTGGTGGGCGCCCTAATCATGTTGCGTACTGGAATGAAAGGTTATATACCAGAGAACCTCCTTCTGATGGTAGCTGTCGATCCATCAACTCGTGGGATGGGTGTAGGGAGTCAGGTTATCAAACGTTCGTTTGAACTTTCTGATGGTGATGTAAAACTGCATGTTGAATACGATAATCCAGCCAAACGTCTTTACGAACGCCTCGGAATGACGAGCAAGTATGCCGAAATGAGGTACCACAAGTGAACCGTGTGACGATTGATCTTCAAGGGCTTAGGCATAACATCAGGGTTATCAGAAGTTGGATGAAAAAGCATGAGGCCACCTGGACCATCGTAACAAAAGTTCTCTGTGGTCATACAGATACGTTACGCGCCCTCCAATTATTGGGGATTCGTTCTATGGGAGATTCACGTCTTGCAAACCTGCAGGCAATCGAGAAAATAATTCCCGATTTCGAATCCTGGTATCTTCGAGTAGCAGATATGTCCTCTGTAAGAGATGTTGTAGGTCTGGCCGATGTAAGTTTGAACAGTGAAATTGAGGTCATCAATTCACTAAATGAACAAGCCCGCCAACTCAATAAGACGCATCGCATCATCATCATGATTGAACTTGGAGATCTGCGAGAAGGCATTCTACCGGGATCTTTAATAAGATTCTATGAAACAGTTTTTGATTTGTCTAATATCGAGGTCATAGGTATCGGGGCTAATCTCGGGTGTTTGGCAGGGGCAGTACCAAATATTGACCAATTCACACAGCTTGCTCTATACCGTGAGCTTCTGGAACTAAAGTTCCAGCGCAGAATGCAATTAATCTCAGCGGGATCTTCAGCGGTAATTCCCATGCTATTAGAGGGAAAGCTGCCCAAAGCGATCAATCATTTCCGTATTGGGGAAGCAATTTTCCTGGGAACAGATATTGTAAATGGCGGGACCTTACCCGAGTTAAGGGATGATGCTATCATCCTGGAAGCAGAGATTGCAGAAATCAAAGAAAAGGGATTGGTACCGCTGTCGGAAACCATCTCAATGACTCCTTTTGAGTTCGACCAGGCCCATGAAGATTTTTCTCCAGGGCAGAGAGGTTATCGAGCATTGGTAAGCGTCGGTCAACTGGATACAGAGATCAACGGCTTAACACCCGTTGACTCTGGATATCATATTGCCGGTGCCAGCAGCGATGTTACGGTAGTAAACATTGGCGACGAGCCGGGTGGCCTTGAAGTTGGTGAGACTATCAGGTTTCGACCAAACTATGCGGCACTACTTCGTCTTATGAGTGGGAAATACATAGGGAAAGAGGTCACACCCTCGCTCGATAAACTCAAGAACCTTCCGGAATCCGAACTTTTGGAGGTAGAACCTGCCATTGAGGCAGTAACGGAAGATAATGCCAAATGAACAAGTACAAGTCTTGTAGGTCGAAACCCCTGCGGTTTCGACAATGAAACCCGGACGAACGGGCTTGTTGAAAAACCTCGAGAGCCGTCATTGCGAGGGGCGAAGACACTTGTGTCGTAGCGACGCGGCAATCTCATTGAGTATCAGAGCGGCGCCGGTGATAATCATCAATCGCGGCGCGGATAGCATCCGGCGCCAGCATCGAGCAGGCCACTTTCTCCTCAGGCAGCCCGTTCAGATAAGACACCACTTCGTCGGAACCGAGCGCCGCGGCTTCTTCGAGGCTTCTGCCTTTAACTATTTCACTGGCGGCTGAACTGGTCGCAATCGCAGCCGCGCATCCGAAGGTTTTGTACTTGATATCGATCAAACGACCGTCGGCTACCTTGATGTACAGTTTCATCATGTCGCCGTCCGAGTTGCCGACCGTGCCGACACCGTCGGCGTCGGCTATCTCGCCGGTGTTGCGAGGGTTCTCAAAGTGATCCATGACCGTGTCGTTGTACATAGCGCCCCATGGTAACACATCGGCGGCGAAACGCAACTCGGTTCTGGGTCGATGTCAAGGCAAAATAGAAATGTCCGGTTTTTAGCAAGATAGAAATGTCCTATTTTGTTAATTGTGTCATCTTCTTTCGTGCCGTA
>JAUXBO010000067.1 GCA_030619345.1 Candidatus Zixiibacteriota bacterium
AACGATTCATGGTCTTTTCCGGATGATAGCAGAGTTATTGGGCAAAGATATTAAACCAATCTTTGTTGATCGTCGTGACATCGATAATATCAGACGAAGGGCTGTGAGTATTGAACTCATCCGCACACGCCTTAGGTGGCAGCCGCAAATCGGCATCCACCAGGGGTTGAAGCGGACAATTGAATGGTATAAAAAGACGGTCAAATCCGGCTAGCTGCCGTATCGACCCGCATCAGTTTGTAAACTTCCGGATACAACGAACGAATCTGCTCGTCGACAGTAACCGACCTCAGGTCGGCATTAATGCTGTAGATTCCCCTTTCATGGACTTCGGTAAAGTACGGATTGCCTTCAATCAAAGAATCTGCAAACCGGATTGAAATCGGTGTTATCTGATTTGTATTGAATGGCACTCGGCTCAATTGCAGATTGTAATTGTTCTCCAGAGTGTCATAGGGGATATAGAAATAGCTGATGGTATCAAACCGGTTGTAAGCCAAGGCATATGAAAAAAGCCGTGGCTCAACGATTTTCGAAGACTCTTTCAGAAACAGCTCTCGCTGATCAAATTCAGAAAACAAGTGGGCCGCGGTGCTATTGTTGGGGATAAACAGGTAGTAGGGTAGATAGCAAGTCTCCAGATAACGATTGGTCAGGAAGACTTTTGAAAGATCGCACGAGCTCTTTATCGCATCAATATCTGCCTGTGGTTTTCTCTGGTTCAACCCGATCTGGAATTTCCTATTGTTATTTATGCCGTGAATATTTGTAGAATGGAAGATAAGCAAGGCTCCGAGAACCCACATGGCTCGCGTTAGATTTACGTTTTTCTTTACCTTGTCCCACCAGCAATAGCCACCGATGAACACCGGAATCGAGAGAAGCAAAGGAATGAATTCCACCAGTTTCCGTGTCTGAATCGACGTGAAACCAATATTGGCGAATCTGTCGAAGATGATCAACAGAAGCCCACCCATGTACAACACGGCCATCTTCTGGATTTTCTTGTTTTCCCAGAAGTACACGGTCAGGAAGATACCGGCAAGAGTGAAAAGGGTGAGGGGCAGGCTGCCAAACAGGTAGTGGCTCAGATCAGCATAAATCAGGCGGAACCAGGAGGCTTGAGAGGAGTGATATCCTCTGGTGAACATTCCCTGCACCAGAGGAAACCAGTAAAACGAACTGAGGAGCAGGATCCCGGTTGTTATAATTGCTTTATGTTTGAAGTCCTGAATAAGGGCCATTAGCCCTTCTTTACGGGTTATTGAAAGAGCAACGCTGAACGGATAAGTTGCAGCTGCCAGAGCAAACCACCAGTAGTAGGTAGTGATAAGAGCTGCCCCTATCAGGATTGCCGTTGCGTAGTATAGTATTGTGCGTTGCCGTCTGCTTTCCGCCGGGACCTCTTCAAAGAAATAGAGCCACCACGGAATGAACAGCGCCAGGCTCATGTGCTCATAATATATGTAGAGCAGCAAATCATGAGCAACGAGGGTAGTGCCGACTGCAATCAACGCAGCTAAATGTTTTTTCACCAGCAGCTTCCAGGAGAAATACAACAACCAGGGATAAACCAGGAAGATCAGAAAGTAACCGTATTTGATGGTTTGATATGCTTCCATGCTAAGCAGTTTTGCCCCGAGAGCGGACAGGTAGAACCAGAGAGCCGGATACATACTGGTCATATTCTTGAGGTGGGCGTCGGCCAGGTGGTTATAGGCCATCATTTTGCAGACCATAGCCAGGCGATAACCGTTGTCGCCCCAATGACCGTTCATCCCATATTCTGTCCCCCGGAAGAGCAATCCATAGGTTATCAAAAAGAAGATGCTGGTTGCAAGAACCGCCAGAGCGGGGGCATAAGACTTTTGTCTTTTCCAGTAGATAACCACCGCCGACAGAATCAACCAGACTAACGACCAAATGAGAGCTATGATAAAGCTAACAAAGTGCTTCTTTGATGAGAGAGTATAATCGGCAAACTGTGAATAGAGGACATATCCAACAACGGCCAGAACGACAAACGAGGCCATGAACCAGATTGTGCTTGATTTAATGTCGAGATAACGACCCATGACCAGAACATATTTGTAGCGTCCTGTTTTGTAAACAAAAAACGGACCAATCACCTTACGGTTAGTTGAGTTCGGGCAGTGAACTTTCCTACTGGTTTACTGGTTACAGGAGAGAATGGCCAAACGTGAATTCATAGATTGTGGCGATACAATGATGAGAAAATTCAAATTCATTATGCTGACTGCATTTGCCTTAACTATCCTGGGCAATGTCGCAAGTGCGGATGATTTGGCGCAAGAGAACAAGGCAGACAAAAACTCGGTGGGAGAGCAAGAAATGGAAAAGGCTACTTTTGGGGGCGGATGTTTTTGGGGAGTAGAGGCGGCTTTTAGACAGATCAATGGTGTGGTTTCAACTTCGGTCGGTTATATCGGCGGCAATAAAGAGAATCCGACTTACGAAGAGGTCTGTGGCAAATCAACCGGACATGCCGAAGCGGTTGAAATTCTCTTTGATCCTTCGCAAGTAAGCTATGAGAAACTTCTTGAGACCTTTTGGGCAAACCACGATCCGACCCAGTTGAATCGACAGGGACCGGACATTGGCAGTCAGTATCGTTCAGCCATATTTTATCATAGTAACGACCAAAAAACCGCTGCGGAAAAGAGCGTTGAGTCCCTGACGGCTCAGGGGATATTTCAGCGTCCAATTGTTACCGAGATCGTATCGGCTGGTACCTACTATCTGGCCGAAGATTACCATCAGCAGTATCTTGAAAAGCGTGGACTTTCTACCTGTGGTATTAAAAAGCCCTAAAGCGACTTTGCAGTCTTCTTGATTAAGGCCCAGGCCGCACCGACATCTTTGGATGTAACCTGAGTCTGGGCGATTGACATCCTTATTGTAAACCTACCGGATAGCCTCGTATGAGTCAGGAACACCTTACCGGTCTTGTTGATTCGATCCAATAGCGCTTCGTTTAGTTCATCTAATATAGACTCATCTTTTATCTTGCTCGGGTGATATCGGAAACAGACCAGACTCACCGGCACGGGTGCGAGAAGTTCAAAGTTATCGTCCGACTCTATCTTGCTGGCCAGATTCTGAGCGAGTTCGATATGACCACGTATCACAGCGCGTAGTCCTTCAAGTCCGTAACTTCGAATAACAAACCATAGTTTCAGGGCGCGAAATCTCCGCCCTAACTGAATACCCCAATCCCGATAGTTCTTTACCGGTTGTCCTTCGGAAGTCTTCAGATACTCAGGGAGGATTTCAAATGTTTGCACCAACGCTTTGGGGTCGCGAACAAAATAGGCCGAGCAATCAAAATTGGTCAGCATCCACTTGTGTGGATTAAAAACAAAACTGTCGGCATATTCCATACCGTCGCTCATCCATCGCATTTCCGGTAGGATTAAGGCGCTGCCACTGAAGGCAGCATCGACATGAAGCCAGAGGGAGTGGCGGTCGCATATTTCACCAATCTTCCTGAGTGGGTCAACCGCAGTCGAACCGGTGGTACCGATGGTGGCCACCACACACAACGGGTTGAATCCCGATTTCTTGTCATGTTCGATCGCCCGCTCCAAATTCTCCGGAATCATCGCGTATTCATTGTCCACCGCGATCTTACGCAGTGAGTTTTTCCCGAATCCGGCGATTCTCACGTCTTTTTCTATCGAGGAATGAGTTTCCGCAGAACAGTAAATTGTAAATGACTCTTTTCCGTCAAAACCTTTTTCGTTTATTTGGAATCCGGTTCTTGTTTCCCGGGCGGTCAGGAGGGCACACAGCGTGGCGGTAGAGGCGGTGTCCTGGATCACACCGGTGAGAAGTTCCGGGAGATCAAGCATCTGTTTGAGCCAGCTGGTGACGCATTCTTCCAACTCGGCCGCAGCCGGAGAAGTTTGCCAGCTCATACACTGAGCAGCCAGAGTGGAGGTCAGCATTTCGCCCAGCAACGAGGGGGGACTGCTGTTGGCGGGGAAGTAGGCAAAAAACGACGGGTGCTGCCAGTGGGTGATCCCGGGAAGTATAATACTCTCAAAATCTGCAAATATCTGGCTAAATTCTTCCGGCTTTTCGGGTGGTGAATCGGGCAGCTTTTCAAGTATATCCCCCGGCTCACACTCTGACTTGACCGGCATTTCCCTGACGTTTTCCAGATAGTTGGCCATCCAGTCGACCAATTCGTGTGCTTGACGGCGAAATTCTGATATATCCACTATTTCTCGATTCCCATTGATTTTCTAAGAAAATAGCGACCGACGGACGGCATTTCAAGCAAATAGCTCTGGAATCGGAGACGACTTGAATGTCCATTTGACTGTAAAATTGCATTATCATATAATAGAGGAGTTCGCAACCTGAAGCTGTATAACAATTGGAAAGGCAGACACCTGTAATATGCTCGATATAAGAATGCTGCGAGAAAACCCGGAACTAGTCAAAGCCGGTATCGCCAAGAAGAACGACAAGACCGATATAGACAAAATCCTGCAACTTGATAATGAACGGCGTGAGATTATCCGTGAGGTCGAACAGCTAAAAGGTGAACGCAACAAAGTGTCCGGCGAAGTGGCCAAAAAGAAGAAAGCCGGGGAAGAAGCCGACGAAGAAATCAAAGCTATGAAAGCGGTTGGCGAGAAGATTAGTGGCCTGGATCAGAAGCAACGAGATGTTGAACGGGATATGCACAATCTGATGATCTGGATTCCGAATATCCCCCACGATTCTGTACCGGTAGGCGGAGAGGAAAACAACGTTGTCGTTCGCGAATGGGGTGAAATCAAGAAGAAGGATTTCAAAGTTCTGCCTCATTGGGAGATCGGTGAGAAACTCGGAATTCTCGATATTGCTGCCGCGACCAAAATCTCCGGCTCCGGATTCTACATATTGAAAGGGCTGGGTGCCCGGCTCCAACGAGCGCTGGTGGCATATATGCTGGACACGCACACCTCCGACGGATTCCTGGAGATAGCCGCGCCGTTTATAGTAACGGCGGACTCGATGTTTGGCACCGGGCAGCTGCCCAAGCTGGCCGATGACATGTACAAAACGACCGAAGATGAAATGTACTTGATCCCAACATCTGAAGTCTCACTCACTAATTGCTATAAGCAGCAGATTCTTGACCAGAAACAGTTACCTATCCTCATGGTTAGTCATTCTCCTTGTTTCAGGCGTGAGGCAGGCGCGGCCGGAAAAGATACCAGAGGCATGGTCCGAGTACATCAGTTTGAAAAAGTGGAAATGGTAAAGATTGTCGAACCGGAAAAGTCATACGAAGAACTTGAAACTCTAACTGCTCAGGCTGAGAAAATTCTACAGGGATTGCAGATTCCATACCGAGTCAGCACGCTGGCCAGCGGTGATCTGTCGTTTGCGGCGGCCAAGTGCTATGACCTGGAATTGTGGGCGGAGGGAGTCGAGCGCTGGTTGGAGATTTCTTCCTGCTCGAATTTTGAAGATTTTCAGGCGCGCCGAATGAACTGCCGGTATAAGGACAGCGACAAGAAAGTCCGGTTCCCGCATACGATAAACGGTTCCGGCCTTGCTCTGGCCAGACTGATCCCGGCTATTTTGGAAAACTACCAGAATGCCGATGGTTCGGTTACAATCCCTGAGGTACTTGTGCCATACATGAGCGGGATAGAAAAAATAGGGTAGATGCCCAAGAAATCAAGATTCATACAAAGCGCCGACCGACTGTATATCAGCAAGGCGACCATCTTCAAGCTCTTTCTGTTGATTGGGATTGCGGCTATTTCTGCAATCTTTGTCTGGTATACATTCAATGTGATCGAACAACTCAAAGAAGACACCCGATCACAGGTGGACAAGTATGTCAAGATGTGGCAGTTGGCAGCCAACTCGCCAACTTCGGGGCAGGAACTGCAATTCATCTTTGACGAGATAATCGTCAAAGCAACTTTTCCAATAATCGTTCTTAATGAGAATCGCGAACCGATTCACTGGCGTAATGTTGCCGACATCTCTATTGAGGATACTACGGCTGCAACCCTGGCCCACCTCAAGGCGGTATCCAAACAAATGTTTGAGGATCACGGTGAATTTCCACTCGTGTTTGGCGACGATACCTACTCATATTCCAATTATTTCCGATATGGCGATTCGGAAGTTATACGCCAGTTGAAGATGATGCCTTTTATTGAGATTGGAATTCTGCTGGCCTTCCTTCTCCTGGCGTTTATCGGATTTCAGAATATCCGTCAGAGCGAAGAGCGACATATCTGGGTCGGCATGGCTAAGGAAACGGCCCATCAACTGGGGACGCCGATTTCTTCGCTTATGGGATGGTTGGAAGTTATCGAAGCGGACCGGGACGACAGCGGCCCAGACAATTGCATGGAGATCGACCAAACAACGGTCGACAACATGCAGGCCGACATAACCCGTCTGCAGCGAGTCGCCAACCGATTTGGTCTGATCGGATCGGTGCCCGAAATGGTGGCCTGCGATCTTAAAAAATTGATCGAGGAAATTGTAGAATACTACTGTCGTCGTCTTCCCTTTGAGGGGAGAGGCCAGAAATTAGAATATGTAGCCGCCGATACACCCCCGGTGTTGCTTAACGCCGAGTTGGCGGGTTGGGTGTTTGAGAACTTAATCAAGAACGCATTGCAGGCGGTGGACTCGCGCGATGGGCTCGTCGCAATTCGCAGTTTTATGGCCGCCGATGGAAAGTCGGTGACGGTTGAGATTAGCGATAACGGCAAGGGAATTCCCGCCGCTGCTCAGCGTAAGATATTCCGGCCTGGGTTCACGACCAAAAAAAGGGGATGGGGAATGGGACTTACACTGGTAAAACGAATTGTGGAAGAATATCATGGCGGGAAAATATATTTGAAACGTTCAAAGCCGGGGGACACAGTGTTTGAAATGACGCTGCCGCTGGTGGACGATACGAAAGGAAGTTGATGCCCAAATCTCTTGAAGGCAGGAAAATCTTGTGGGTCGATGACCAGATCGATTCACTTGAGTCGCATATTGTTTTTCTTCGTAAGAAAGAATTCGATGTTTCTACGGCCATGTCGGGTGACGATGCCATAGCGCTGGTAGCAAAGAGTGCCTTTGATCTGATATTGCTCGACGAAATGATGCCGGGAAAAGACGGCTTGACAACTCTGGAGGAAATCAAAGAGATTCGGCCGCATCTGCCGGTAGTCATGGTGACGAAGTCCGAAGAGGAATCGCTGATGGAGGATGCGCTGGGGCAGAAGATCGACGATTATCTTGTCAAACCGGTCAATCCTTCGCAGATTCTTATGGTCATTAAGAGACTTTTGGATGCTCGCAAGATCATCAGAGGCACTTCAATGAAGAGATACATCTTGGAGATCAATAAGTTCAATCAGAAATTATTCGGTGCGATGGATCCCGAAGACTGGTTTGAGGCGGCCCGGATTCTGGCCGCGTGGAATCTGGAATTGGATGCTAACAGCGATGTCGGTCTCGAACAGACTTTGGATGGAACCCGCAAAGAGTGGAATGTTGAGTTTACTAAATATATCGAGAAGAACTATACCAGTTGGCTCAACGATGACAAGCGACCATTATTGTCGTCGGATATCACTGACAAATTTGTCACACCGCATCTAAAACAGGAAAAACAGGTTGTCTTCATTGTGGTAGACTGCATGCGACTCGATCAATGGATGCTGGTGGAACCTCTGGTTGCTGAATATTTCAATGTCGACCGGGAGTATTATTTCTCGATGCTGCCGACCGCCACGCCGTTTGCACGTAACGCTCTTTTTGCGGGTCTATTTCCGGATGATATCCACCGTATGTACCCGGACAATTATTCTGTTCAGGATGAAGGCTCATTGAATCGTAACGAAGAGCAGTTTTTTCGGGACAATCTTGCCCGCAATGGGCTTCGGTATGACAAACGGTTGAAGTATAGGAAAATTCATAACAACACCGAAGGTGATGTGCTGGCCCGAAGAATCAGCGATTACTTTGACAGCCCGATCCTGGCCTTAGTGTTTAACTTCCTTGACATACTGGCCCATGGTCGTTCCAACAATGTGATTCTCAAGGAGATCGCCGGGACGGAAGCGGCCTTTCGATCGTTGATGAGAAGTTGGTTTATTCATTCTCCGCTCTTTGCCATACTCAAGAGTTATGCCTCGCGCGATGTAACGGTTGTAATTACTTCCGACCACGGTTCGGTTCTCTGTCAACGGGGAACACTTGCGCACGGAAGAAAAAGCACGTCGACTAATCTCCGATACAAGTACGGCGACAATCTCAACTCTGATCCGGGCGAGTCGATTCTTGTGAAGAAGCCGGAAGAGTGGCGACTTCCGATGCTCTCGCTGGCTACCACGTATATAATTGCAAAAGAGGATTTCTATTTTGTATATCCGAACAATTATAACGAAATGGTTCGCCAGTTTCAGAACTCGTTCCAACACGGTGGCATTTCGCTTGAAGAAATGATCGTGCCCATCGTCACGCTAACCCCGAGGTAGTCGATTGCCCCGATTGTTGCAGATAATCTCTCACTCGGAATCAGAGACACTGGCTCTGGCCCAAAAAATCGTTGGACGGTTCCTGGCCAATTGGCCGATTATTCTAAAGGGTGAGTTGGGAGCAGGCAAGACGGTGTTTGTACGCGGTTTGGCGGTGGGACTCGGTCTGGACGAGGCAGTCGTTAGTTCTCCATCATATACAATTGTCAATGAGTATCCCGGCCCAATGCCGTTGTTCCATTTTGATCTTTATCGCATTGGCGATCCGACTGAATTGTACGAGACCGGTTGGGAGGACTATATGTCACGGGAAGGGTTGATGGTCGTTGAGTGGGGCGAAAAGGCTGCAGATTTATTGCCCGGCCAATACACTTTGATTGAGTTTTCTATTATCTCTGAAACGGAGCGCGAAATAAAGATCAGCATTGTCGAACCTATGAATAGGGGAGGCAATGAATAAAGAATACAAAAACATTCTGGCGGTCGATACGGCTACATCGGACCTGCAATTGGCCATCAAATTTGACAGCGACCGGATTGTCAAATCGAGTACGCCGGTTGACCGCTCGCATGGACAGCTGGTTTTCCGAAAGATCAAGGATCTGGTCGAGTCTGCGAATATTGATGCGGCTTCGTTCGATCTGCTGATTGGCTCAACCGGTCCCGGTTCTTTCACCGGGCTTCGAATTGGCCTGGCGGCTTTGAAGGGTATGGCGATGGCGTTAGACGTGCCGTTGGTGGGTGTCTCATTGTTTGATATCGCTGCGGCTCGCTTGAAGCTTGAGAACCATTCGGTGCGGTTACTGATTCCGTTCATTCGCGACAATTTTTTTACAGTCTTAATGTCATCGGACAACGTTGAGATCAAGGAGGTCCAGACGGTTGCAATCTCAGAATTGATGGAGTTCGACCGGTCTTTGCCGATCTATGCGATCGGATTTGACACGACCGGTTTTGAAAATATCGCCCAGGAACTTCCTTGGATTGAGCGAATAGAATATGACGCCACAGATTTGTTAGAGACAGGCACCGCAAAACTGTTAAGAGAGGGAGCCGGTGACATTCAAACCTTAGAACCATTGTACATTCAAAA
>JAUXBO010000266.1 GCA_030619345.1 Candidatus Zixiibacteriota bacterium
CCTAATTGTGGCCAAAAAAAATGTTGAGTTATTCGGTGTTATAGGGGGATACACTTCACTTAATTCCGCCTAAGTTGTTATATTACAACAAGATGGAGGTGGGGGGAATCGAACCCCCGTCCGAATCTAATGTCAAGCTGCCGTCTACGTGTGTAGTTAGTCTATAGTTTCTCGCCCCGACAGCTGCCGACCAACAGGCCACCGGCAGGGCCAGCCTAATAAGTTTAAGCTTTCCGCATAGGCATCAGAAAGCCGAGCCTTCTTTATCGGCGCTGCGTTGCGACCCTGAAGGCATCGGATCGCAGGCAACGGGCTACGCTATTTCTAGGCAGCCATGGCGTAATTAGATTCGCCAATTGTTGTTTTTGCCCAATTTGTTAACGGGGACTCAGACAACCCCGACACGCTGACAACCCCGCACTAAACCCGTCGAAGCCAAGTCACCCCCAATATTTGAAGGATCAAACTCGATTTAGGTCAGTGAAGGAAGCCAAGCTTCCTTCAGATTTCAAAGAGCTAATCTCAATATACCACCCATCCGCCAGTTTCGCAACGAACCTAACTGATCCGAAAAGAACAGGCCTCGCCTGTTGACGGGTGGCTCTATTCTAACGTATATACTGTCGGAAGGTTTCAAATATTCAATATGAATAAGTCGATCAGAGACAAGCTGTTTACAGGCAAGTGTGGAGCTTCGCGGCTCGCCGGACATCGGTTACCAGGTTTTCTCAGAATAATCTTTGATTTGTTTGATTGTCATTATGAGACTCCCACCAGAATAGATAATATAACCTAATAATCGGAGTCAGAATGTTAGAAAAAGAAAATACAGTCCTGGTCGTGATAGATGTTCAGGGAAGATTGGCCACCCTGATGCAGAATCATGAGAGACTTTTCGAGAATGTCAACCGGATGATTAAAGCGGCCGAAGTTCTCGACATACCAATCGTGTGGACTGAGCAGATCCCGGACAAGCTCGGTGCAACCGTTCCGGAAATAAAGAAGAACCTCGAGTCTGTCGAGTTACTCACCAAGAGCAGTTTCTCCTGTTGTGGCGGGCCGGGATTCAATGAGCGCCTGAAGAAACTTGGACGCAACCAAGTGTTGATCACAGGTATCGAGACTCATGTATGCGTTTATCAAACCTGTATAGATCTGCTAAAGGGAAGTTACGAAGTCCATCTCGTTAAAGATGCAGTCTCTTCGCGAATTGATTCGAATTATCACCTCGGAGTTGAGAGAATCAAAGACGCCGGCGCGACAATGACCTCGGTTGAGATGTGTTTGTTCGAGATGCTCAAAGTTGCCGAAGGTGACCGGTTCAAAGAGATTATTAAGATTGTAAAATAGTCGCAATCATCTCTATCGCTCAACAGAATCGACTCCATCGGATTTATAGTGAGAAAGTTGTGGGTAGTCCAAATGAGTAAATCACTAAAAGACAAATTGCTTGCCTACGGCTCCCTGGTCGGTGCGGCCGTATTCGCGGCTTTCTGTCTCTATTTTATCTGGAAAGTTATATCAGGAGAATAGGAGCCGCGAATAGCGACTTACTTGGTTTTGAAATGAGAGGAATATACTATGAAACCGATAGAACTCGATCTACTGCTTGAATTGCAGCTTGCTCCCGGCATCACTGCCCGCGTTGTTACGGCTGACAGCATGACCGTGGCCCATGTGCATTTGCAAAAGGGCGCCATTCTTGCCGAACATAAACATATCAACGAACAAGTTGTTAATGTCATTGAAGGTGAATTGGAATTGACGGTGAATGGAGAGCCGCATCGGCTGACGCCGGGAAAAGTAATGGTCTTACCGGGTAATGTACCTCATTCCGGTCGGGCAATTACCGATGTAAGAATTATCGATGTTTTTCATCCGGTGCGCGAGGATTTCCGGCAGACGAGTTTTGCGGGGTATAAAGACTGAGGCTGGACAGTCAACTCTATTTGGCTGCGGCAGTCGGGCGTTTCCAGGTGCCGACAAAATCGTTCTCAAGCATGTCCCGCAGGGTTGCTTGAATGGAACGGGTATGGTAGTTAAATTCGTTGCGGGCTTTGGCCGAACTGTAGACCCAGTCATAGTCAAGAGTTTTCAATAGCTCCGGATAGAAATCGACCTGCCCGTGTCCGTAGATCGCCCCGCGTGCGGCGGCGGTCCGGGCGGCAAGGCGCAAAAAAGGTCGTGGAATACGCATCAGATGCGGTACACGCGAAAGAAGAGCGGTAGCGGCCAATACCAGATTATGAACAGAGATATTGTCACCGCCAAGAATATATCGCTCTCCCGAACGCCCCTTATCGAGGGCGGCCAGTATGCCCGGAGCAACATCTCTTAAGTCAACGAGATTAACTACGTTGCCGAAATCCGGAAGAATAAAATTTTTAAAGAAACGCTGAACTGCCGCAGTACGGTCATCGTAGGTTCGTGAAGGCGCGACAATAATGGCCGGGTTAACTATGACCAGTTCGGTGGCCCCACGCTCTTCGACCTTATAGAGCTCCTCTTCGGCAGCCCTTTTGGTCATTATATAGGGAATCTTGAGATGCTTAAGATTATATTCGGTCGCTTCATTGAGAGGCGTTGGTTCCGATTCACCATTTCCGTTTGATTTTCGTTCGCACGCTCCCACCGACGCAATAGTTGAGACATGCACAAATCTTTTCACTCCAGCCTGCACCGCTGCTTTGAACAGTTCCAATGATCCGATAGTATTAATGCTGGTAAATTGAGTAAGTCGATCTTTGCGAAAGTTCACCCAGGCGGCCGTGTGGATAACCGAATCGATTCCTTCCATCAGCTTCGGAAATTGATCAATCTGCCGAATGTCCACGCTGCGCTTTTCCAAATCGAGACTATCAATGTACTCAGTGTCTGAGGATTCCCGTACGTGACAGATTGGCGAACTGCCCCGATTGGTTAATTCGTAAATTAGCTGTCGTCCCAATGAGCCCGAAGCACCCATTATGAGGATTTTTCCGTCGGTAGGTGTCATAATGTTATGTCAGCCAAATTACCCTGTTCCATATTATTCGCAACGGTTTTTTTGCAGTTCAGGTTTTAGATCCATGGTGCGCCTCTCACAAGGCGTAGAGATAACCGATTACTGCGAGTGATCCTCCCAGTTTTACCAAAAGCGACATCAATGAAAACATTACGTACGACACCGGGAGTCTTACTCGCAGCGTAATCCCCATCATAAATGGCACCGCTCCCAGTGTAAATGCGACCAGAGCGGTGGCGACCCCGGCACGGATACCTTCAAGTGGCAGGACGACATAAAGAAATCCATAGGCCATCGTAGGGATGGCGACATAGAAAAGAAACTCCATAAAGAAATTGGTCATGAACCACCCAAAGCCGGTTTCTTCCCGCAGTTCCGGCGGGATAGACTGTGACAACTTCAGTCGCTTTTCTGTCCAGGCCAGCAACGAGCTTATCAGCAAAAGATATACGCCGGCCACGACCAGACAATAGATCATTAACGGGATCGACATCATTTCAGCCAGCCTTCCTTTCGATACCATTCAAAAGTCTCGCGCGCACCGCGTTCAAACGAAATCGATGCCTCAAATTGCAGATCACGCTTGGCCTTTTCAGTTGAAACTTCCCATGACACCAAAAGTTCCTTCGCTTTGTCCCGCGTCAACATCGGAGCCGC
>JAUXBO010000035.1 GCA_030619345.1 Candidatus Zixiibacteriota bacterium
GACGATTCATGATCCGTATATCTCCCTTAGATTACGAAACTGGATTAGCTAACTCTTATCGCCGTGATCGTTGATATAGCTGACAGCATCACCGACCGAGGTGATCTTCTCGGCATCTTCATCTGGAATCTCAATCGAGAATTCTTCTTCCAGGGCCATCACAAGTTCCACCGTGTCCAGAGAGTCGGCACCAAGGTCATCAACAAATTTCGCCTGGGTAGTTACCTGTGCGGCATCAACGCCGAGCTGTTCAACAATAATTTCTTTTACTCTGTCTTCAATTGACATGTTCTGTCTCCTTTTATGATTCAATATTCCTTATTGCATTGTCAGGCCGCCATCAACTGCAACCACTTGTCCGGTAATGTACTCAGCATCCTTTGAAGCAAAGAACATTACGGCGCGGGCAACATCAAGCGGCGTTCCTGGACGTTTCAGCGGGATGTTTTGGAGAAACTTCTCTTTAGCCGCATCCGAAAGCGCCTCAGTCATCTCGGTCTGTATAAAACCGGGTGCCACCGCATTTACGGTGATTCCGCGGGAGGCCAGTTCTTTGGCAGCGGAACGAGTAAACCCGAGAAGTCCCGCTTTGCTGGCCGAGTAATTTGTTTGACCGGCGTTACCGGTAAGCCCGACCACAGAGCTGATATTGACAATCCGTCCGGATCGCTGTTTCATCATAATCTTGGCCGCTAATTTTGTGGCAAGAAACGCACCTTTAAGATTTATGTCAAGTACCAGATCCCAATCTTTTTCGTCCATACGGATCATCAGCGTATCACGAGTAATTCCGGCATTATTAACCAGAATGTCCAAAGAACCAAATTTCTCCTTAGTGGCCTTAAACAGACTCTCAAGCCCCTCACTATCGGTCACATTGGCCACAATTCCGATAGTCTTGCCGCCTATTTCCGAAGCAGTTTTCTCTACCGTAGCCTGGTCCAGATCGCTAACAACAACACTCGCGCCTGCGGCTGCAAACTGTTCGGCAATCGCCCGACCGATTCCACGGGCCGAGCCGGTCACCACAACTGATTTGTCACTAAAATCCATCATAATCCTTTATGCGGTTATTGAGCAAAATTCTTCTACATCTGCCAGACTGTCGATATTTTGAGATTTCTCCGGACGCATGTCCCTTTTGGCCATTCCGGTCAACACTTTACCGGGGCCGATTTCAATTATCGAAGTCACCTCCTGCTCCAGCAGATACTGCATGGTTTGCGACCATCGCACCGGGGAAGTTATCTGCCGAATCAGCAAATCTTTTATTTCAACGGCTTTCGTAACCGCTTCTGCCGTCACGTTGGCAATAACCGGGACCGAAGGATCACTCACCTGAATCTTCGACAAATACTGGTCCATGCCGTCTTTGGCAGAATCCATCAGTGGTGAATGAAAAGCGCCACCCACCTCAAGGATTACTGCTCGTTTGGCGCCCGCTTCTTTGGCCAGGGAGACAGCTTCTTCAATAGCTTCCATACTCCCGGAGATAACAATTTGTGTTTTTGAATTAAAATTGGCCGGGACAACCACGCCTTTTGCGGATGCTTTCTGGCAGACTTCGGTGATACCGGCCTCATCCAGTCCAATGATGGCCGCCATCGTGCTTGGATTCTCTCGGCAAGCGGTTTCCATCAATTCCGCTCGTCTCACAACCGATCTGACAGCGCCCTCAAAGCTCATTGCTCCGGCAGCAGCCAGAGCCGAGTATTCGCCTAACGAATGCCCACACACATAGTCATAAGATCCCAGACGCTGTCCGAGATGTATCAGGACTGCCAGGGAATGCAAGAGAATGGCCGGCTGCGTGAAACGAGTTCGCTTTAGTTCTTCGGCGGGACCCTCAAATGAGATTTTGGCAATATCAGCGCCAAGTTCATCCGAAGCAAATTGATAAAGATCGCGCACCTTGTCCGATGCGTCATACAAGTCTTTACCCATACCGACATATTGTGATGCCTGACCGGGGAAGAATAATACTGTTTTGCTCATAAGTTTACCACTTTACCAGGGCCGATCCCCAGATGAGGCCGCCCCCGAATGCAACCATGACAATGTGGTCGCCTTCTTTTATTCTTCCTTCGCGATAGGCCTCGTCGAGTGCGATCGGGACCGATGCCGCCGAAGTGTTACCATATTTTGATATATTAATGTAAACTTTGTCCTTGTCGACTTTAAGTCGCCTTGCCAAAGCCTCAATTATTCGGATATTGGCCTGGTGCGGAACAACCAGAGAAACCTGGCTCTGATCAATACCAGCATCTTCCATAACATGCCAGACGGCATTGGCCATCTCTTTCACCGCAACTTTGAATATTTCTGAGCCGTTCATAAGAACTTTGTCAGCGCCACTGGCAGCATGCTCGGCTGAATACTGGTGGGTTGTTCCACCTGCCTTAATCCAGAGCATTTCCCGCATCTTCCCATCGGAACGCATGAATGTCGAGAGGACACCACGTCCCGAGTCATCACCAGCCACAACAGCAGCACCGGCACCGTCGCCAAACAGTACGCAGGTGTTGCGGTCTTTGTAATTGACAATGGCAGATAGCTTCTCGACCCCCACAATAAGCGCTTTCTTCGCATGGCCGGAGGCAATATATGAATTGGCAATTGACAGACCATTGATAAACCCGGTACAGGCCGAGACCACATCAAAGGCGGCCGCATTGGGTAGACCCATCTTTTCCTGGACGACACAAGCACATGACGGAAGGCGATAGTCGGGTGTAACAGTACCGAGGATAAGCAGATCAATCTCCTCGTGCGAGCATCCGGACATTTTTAGAGCCTCCTGGCAGGCGGCCACGGCCATATCGGACGTGGAGGTGCCATTGTCGGCGATTCGCCTCTCCCTGATTCCGGTGCGGCTGACTATCCAGTCGTCAGTAGTATCTACAATACGTTCAAAGTCAGCATTAGTCATTACCCGCGGCGGAGTATGCGATCCCGTCCCGATTATTCTGGCTCTTGTCTTTTTCTCCATTATTCCTTCCAAAATGATTCATTACTAACTCGTTGTGAATTCGTTCCCTGATTTTCTGAGAAGCCATTTTGTGAGCCACCAGAACTGCGTTGTGGATCGCCTTGGAGTTCGAAGAACCGTGACAAATAATAACGTTGCCGTCGACACCCAGCAACGGCGCTCCGCCAGATTCGGCGTAGTCAAACAGGTTGCGCATCCGCTTCATAAAGGGCAACAGGAGTACTACGCCCATGCGTGAAAAAATATTCGTCTGAATTTGACGCTGAATAGAGTTTACCAGCAGCGGCTTGATTGACTCGGCAAACTTCAGCATGATATTCCCGGTAAAACCGTCGGTCACGACAACTTCAACGGTCCCAGAAAGGATATCGCGACCCTCGATATTTCCCACAAAGTTTATTTTTGAACCCTTGAGAGCTTTCTGAGCATTAAATATCAGTTCATTTCCTTTACTACGCTCCTCGCCGATAGACAGCAAGCCTACGCGCGGTGATTCATGTCCAAAAACGACCTGAAAATAAACCGAACCCATAACTGCAAATTGTGACAGGTGCTGAGGTTTACAATCGGCATTTGCACCTACGTCCAGAACTACGGTGGGATGGCCGGTCGCGGTGGGAAACACGGCTGTAATTGCCGGTCGGCTGACGCCTTTAAGTCGTCCGAGAGTGAGTAGCGAAGTGGCCATCACAGCGCCAGTATTTCCGGTGGAAACAAAAGCATCCGCGTCACGCCGCTTGACGATCTTCAACCCCACGGCAATGGAACTGTCTCGCATACGGACACCATCAATAGCGGCAATGTGCATAGGTACCACCGAGTCAGCATGTACTACGCTGACCCCGGCGGGTCTATCAGTCATCGAGGAGAGAATTTTGTCAATCTTCTCCTTGTCTCCGACTAATATCAGTTCAGCCGATTCTCCGAGGTGCCGGGCGGCATCGACACCACCCTGAATAATCTGCTCCTCACCGGAATCAGAGCCCATAACATCAAGGACTATACGAATTTTGTTGTCCGCGGTCATTATCCCTAGTACAGTTCTACCCGAACTGTTGATTCAGATGTTGTATTAAATTTCCCTGATGGTAATTATCTGACGGCCGTTGTAGTGCCCACAGTTCGGACAGATGTGGTGCGGCAACCGGGCGCCGTGGCAGTGCGAACACTCCACAACATTAGGTGCGGAAATTTTCCAGTTAGTTCTGCGCTTGCGACCCCTCGTACGAGAATGTCTGCGTTTAGGAAGTGGCATTTCACAATCCTCAGTTAGTAGTTATCCGCCGTTCAAGCCTCTCAGGCCATCCCAGCGGGGGTCATTCTTTTCAGTGTTACAATCACACTTTGTCTGATTCAGATTCTTACCGCACATAGAACAAATGCCTCGACAGGAATCGGAGCATAACGGTTTCATAGAAACGGCCAGAATTAGCGCCTGTTCAACCGGCGCGGTAATATCAATGGTCATATTTGAACTATCAATAAAAACATAATCTTCATCATCGACCGCTTCACTCTTCAACGACTCATAATGATCGAGGCTGCAAGCAATAAAATCAATCTTGCTAACAAGTTCTGTCTCAAACGGTTCCAGGCAACGAGAACATTCCAAACGAGCCTTTGAAGACAGGCTGCCCTGGCAGAAATACTCCTGTTCAGTCTTTTGGATGCTGAGCGAAATCCGTCCCGGACCCAAAGACTGCAGGCCCTCGTATACCGGCACAATCTGCCCGATACCGAACTCCTGTTCCAGATTCACCGGGAACGATTCATATTCTTTCAGACAAAGTTTCATAGCTTCTGATCTTAAACAAATCTGGTCTGAAAGTCAAGCGGAAAAGGGAGCTACTTGCCCGCATAAGGCAATGCTGTATGGGAAGTTACGCTAAACCGCAGGGCTGGAAGCTTATTACTAATGCGTCTCTCTGTAAATTCTCATCCGAATGAGCGCCCTGGCAAGAGCGGCCGAAGCCCTGTCGATGGAGATATCACTATCTTTCTTCTGCAATCTTTCTTTAGCTCGATCATGGGCCGCCTTGGCCCGGTCCAGATCTATCTCATCACCAGACTCGATGGTATCCGCCAGCAAGGTCACCTGATTATCAGAGACTTCGATAAAACCACCGGAAACGGCCAAAGTGTGTACTTTCGCTTCTGCATCCCGATACTCAATACGACCCGGTTTGAGGGCTGTAATAAGCGGCGCGTGATGCGAAAGGACGCCGAGATATCCATCAGTCCCCGGCACCACTAATGATTCCACTTCCGTCTCGCAATAAACGCGCTCGGGTGTGACGATTGACAAGCTAAACATTGTCTATTCCTACCTATTCATCCTTTTCATGCCCCTTGATCACTTCATCAAGGTTGCCAACCATATAGAAGTGCCGTTCGGCAATATGGTCACAGTTACCGGAGATGATCTCATCGAACCCTTTCACCGTGTCCTCGACCTTTACATAAGTACCGGGCTTGCCGGTAAATACTTCGGCTACGAACATCGGCTGTGAAAGAAAGCGTTGGATTTTACGAGCACGGGTCACGGTCAGTTTGTCTTCTTCGGAGAGTTCATCCATTCCAAGAATGGCGATAATATCCTGAAGGTCTTTGTAGCGCTGTAGAATTACCTGAACGCCGCGAGCAACCCGGTAGTGATCCTCGCCAACTACGTTGGGATCGAGAATGCGGGAGGTCGAATCGAGCGGATCAACAGCCGGATAAATACCGAGCTCGGCAATCTGGCGCGACAATACCGTGGTAGCGTCAAGGTGGGCAAAGGTTGTTGCCGGAGCAGGATCAGTCAAATCATCGGCAGGGACATAAATTGCCTGCACCGAAGTAATCGAACCGGCGTTGGTTGAAGTAATACGCTCCTGCAGGGCACCCATCTCGGTGCCAAGAGTCGGCTGGTAGCCAACCGCCGAAGGCATACGCCCCAAAAGCGCGGAGACTTCGGAACCCGCCTGTACAAAGCGGAAGATATTATCAATAAAAATCAGGACATCCTGGTTTTCTTCGTCACGGAAATACTCGGCCATCGTCAGGCCGGAGAGTGCGACACGAAGACGCGCACCAGGGGGCTCGTTCATCTGACCAAACACCATCGCGGTCTTTTCGATAACGCCGGATTCAGTCATCTCAAGCCAGAGATCGTTCCCTTCGCGGGTACGTTCACCCACACCACAGAAAACAGAGTAGCCGCCATGCTCGGTTGCAATATTGTGAA
This sequence comes from Candidatus Zixiibacteriota bacterium, assembly GCA_030619345.1. Taxonomy (GTDB): domain Bacteria; phylum Zixibacteria; class MSB-5A5; order GN15; family FEB-12; genus JARGFS01. The sequence continues at coordinate 6,216 of JAUXBO010000035.1, forward strand.
TCAGCTCCTGGATGATAACGGTCTTGCCAACTCCGGCGCCGCCGAACAGACCTACTTTGCCCCCTTTGGAATAAGGCTCAAGCAAGTCAATAACTTTGATTCCGGTTTCAAACATCTCGACCCCGATCGCCTGTTCTTTGAGCAGTGGGGCAAGACGGTGAATCGGCATCCGCTTGGTATCGGCCGCAAGCGGGTCCCCGGTATCAATGGTATCACCGAGAAGGTTGAAGATACGCCCCAGCGACGTCACACCAACGGGGACGGTAATTGTGGTTCCAGCATCAACCGCATCCATTCCGCGAACCAGGCCGTCGGTCGAAGCAAGCGCGACACAGCGAACGACGTTGTCACCCATGTGGATGGCAACCTCGACAGTGAGGTCGATCCCTTTTTCCTTGTCGGCGATTTTGATCGCGTTGAGAATATTCGGAAGCTGGTCGGACTTGAACTCACAGTCGACGGTGGGTCCAATTACCTGGACAACTTTTCCGACATTTTCAGCCATTTAAGCTACTCCAATTTATTACAATAATCACTTTTTTCATCGTTACCCCCTGAGCGCTTCGGCACCGGAAACTACCTCGAGCAGTTCCTTGGTAATCTGCGCCTGTCTTGCCTTGTTGTAGTCAAGAGTCAGGGAATCAATCATTTCACCGGCATTGGTTGTGGCATTACCCATAGCAATCATACGACTGCCGTGTTCACTGGCCAGCGATTCAACGATGGCCGTGACCATCTTGGTCGTGGCATAACTGGGCATAAGGGCCGCATAGATTTCTTCCGGTGATGGTTCAAATATGTAATCAAGATTCGTGCCGCCTTCATCCTCATCCACTTCCGGCTTCGGAATCGGCAGATATACTTCACCCACTATTTTGTAGCGGACAGTTGAAAGAAAACGGGTGAAAAACAGTTGAATGCGGTCGGTTTCACCAGTTACGAATCGTTCGGTTAGAAGTCGCATCAGGTCGCGCGCCTTGTTCAAATCCAGCACGCCACCCCAATCGGATACATCGGCAAGAACCGGCCACTCACGACGTTTGAAAAAGTCGTTAGCCCGCTTTCCGACCGTAACGATCTCAATCTCACCCTCGGGGCTGTCTTTCAACCAGTCGGTCGCTCGGCGGATTACATTACTGTTAAACGAGCCGCACAGGCCGCGATCAGATGCAATCACCACCACCGTTTGACGTTTGATCGGGCGGTCTTCAAAATAAGGATGGACAATCTCGCCGGTCGATCCCGCCGCCAGGTTGGACAGCATCTCATCCATTTTTTTGCTATACGGACGAGTCTGCTCTACCCGTTGCTGGGCACGTCGCAGTTTTGCTGCGGCCACCATCTCCATTGCTTTGGTGATCCGCCTGGTCGAGATGACCGTCTTGATTCTCTTTTTTACGTCTCTCAGTGTTGGCATGGAACTTTGTCCAACCTCTATGTCTTAGTAGTCACCCATTATTAATAGTGACCCATTTTTAACTCTATTTCAGGGCGGCCAGGAAATCCACTTTGAATTTCTCGGTCGCTTCTATCAACTTGGCCTCGGTCTCATCGGATATCTTTTTCTCACTCTCAAGCTTATGATTGACATCCGGATAGTTTTTATCACAGAAAGCAAGAAACTCAGTTTCAAAACGAGCGATCTCCGCACTTGGAACATTGTCAAGGTGGCCCTTGGTACCAAGCCAGATCATGATCACCTCGTGCTCTATTTTCATAGGGACATACTGACCCTGCTTGAGCAGTTCCACCATCTTCTGACCGCGATTAAGCTGCTTCAGAGTCCCCTCGTCGAGATCTGAACCAAACTGCGTAAACGCTTCAAGCTCGCGGAACTGGGCCAGATCAAGTTTGAGTGATCCGGCAACCTGTTTCATCATTTTGGTCTGGGCGTTACCGCCAACCCGGGAGACTGAGATACCAACGTTAATGGCCGGACGAACACCGGCAAAAAACAGCTCTGACTCCAGAAATATTTGGCCATCGGTGATTGAGATCACGTTGGTCGGGATGTATGCCGCCACATCACCAGCCTGAGTCTCGATAATCGGCAATGCTGTCAGCGAACCGCCACCCAGTTTGTCAGAGAGTTTTGCCGCTCTTTCGAGCAGACGGGAGTGACAGTAGAAAATATCACCGGGGTAGGCTTCGCGGCCCGGAGGACGGCGAAGAAGGAGCGATAGCTGACGATAGGCAGCCGCCTGCTTGGAAAGATCATCATAAATACAAAGGACATGTTTTCCGTTGTACATGAACTCCTCGCCCATAGCACACCCGGAGTAAGGTGCGATATACTGCAATGGCGCCGGGTCGTTGGCCGAGGCGACCACAACAATCGTGTATTCCATGGCGCCGTTTAACCGCAGGGTCTCCACGACCTGGGCGACCGTCGAAGATTTCTGACCAATGGCCACGTAAACACATATTACGTCGGTATTTTTCTGATTGATAATGGTATCGAGAGCAAGAGCTGTTTTGCCTGTCTGGCGATCACCGATGATCAATTCGCGCTGGCCGCGCCCAATCGGAATCATGGCATCGATAGACTTTAGACCGGTCTGAAGTGGCTCTTTCACCGGCTGGCGTTCAACCACACCGGGAGCGCGTCCTTCGATAACGCGAGTTTTGCTGGTGGCGATGGGACCCTTACCATCGAGCGGCCGACCAAGCGGGTCTACGACACGACCAATCATAGCCTCGCCGACAGGGACCGAGGCAACTTTACCAGTCCGACGGACGGTGTCACCTTCTTTGATGTTTGTGTCAGGACCGAACAAAGCGGCACCGACATTGTCCTCTTCGAGGTTCATCACCAATCCCATAATATCGCCGGGGAACCGAATCAGCTCCGACATCTGGACGTCTTCAAGACCCCAAATACGGGCGATACCGTCACCGACCTGAAGAACAGTACCAACCGACTGCATCTCCAGCTTCGATTCATATTTTTCAATCTCTTTTCGTATTACCGACGAGACTTCTTCCGGGTTGAGACCCATTATCTAACTCCTTAAAACAGGCAAACCTTTATCAAATCAGAAATATCTTATTTCGTTTATGTACTTATCAAGGCACATATAATTTTGCTCAGTGCACTCTCACCTTGGACAGTTTCTCTTCGACCATTTCTAACCCGTGTCGAATTGAACCGTCAATAATCTCATTATGGAGAATCACGATCATACCACCAATAATCGAGCGATCTACTTTCTCTTCCATCATAATCTTTAGCCTGGTCTTGGCGGCCAGTTTGGTCGACAGAGTCGAACGCTGTCCTTCATCGAGCGGAACGGCGGTAATGATGGTCGCCCGTCCAATTCCGTTTTCAGCTTCTACCAAGCGCGTGAATTCATCGATAACTTCCGGAAGAAACGCTATCCGCTTCTTCTCGATCATAACCAACAGGAATTCCAGAGAAAGACGCTGCAAACGCTCACCAAATATATTGCGAATCAACTGAACTTTGGCTGATTCGGCAATGTTGGGTGTGTTCAGGAATTTCATCAGCGATGAATCAAAATCGGCAACACTCGCGATATCCTGTAGATCGATATGAACATTATCCAACAAGGAATGCGCATCAGCCGAATCAAACAGTGCGTTGGCGTATTTTTTGGCTACTTCCTGAGCTAACACGAGTTCTTACGCTTTCTCCAAATTGTCAATAAAATTGCCTATCAATTCACGATGCTTGGCATCATCGAGCTTTTCGTTGACCAGCTTCTCGGCGGCTGAAATGGCAATCGAGACCATATCGTCCTTGAGCTGTACTTTCGCTTTGGCAACATCCCGTTCCAATTCCAGCTTGGCTTTGTCGCTCAACTGTTTGGCTTCGGTATGCGCGTCGGCTTTGATCTGCTCGGCGATTTTCTTGCCTTCGTTAACCCCTTCAACCATTTTGAGTCGTCGTTCTTCATCAATCTTCTTGAGCTTACCCTGGTACTCTTCGGTCAACTGATCGACTTTGGACTTTTCATCCTCAATCTTCTGAAATTCATCCGCAATTTTGGTCCGTCGCTCTTCAATAATTGAGAGCAGCGGTCCCCATGCGAATTTTTTTAGAATCCACAGCGTAATCAGAAAACCGAACGCATGGGTAACTAACAATGGCCATTCTAAGTGCATCTTTGCTCCTGTATTCTCAGCATTTGCGATGCGCGCTGAGCGCGCTTACAAAACGCAACTGTGTTGCCTTATGAGCCTATCTTGCCGGACAGGATGAAGAATACAACCAGCGCGTAAATGGTCAGCGCTTCAATAAGAGCGGCACCGATAATCATGGCGGTCTGAATCTTACCGGAAGCTTCCGGCTGACGGCCAATGGCTTCCATCGCGGAACCAACTGCACGACCGAGTCCCAGACCGGAACCGACTGCAGCCAGACCAACGCCCATCGGAAGCGCCCATGCTAACATTGCCTGATAATCCATCACAAAACTCCTTAGTTACGAAAAAAAGTTTATTCGTTCATTATTCTTGTTCATTGTCCTAAGCGTGCTCCTCGTGGGGAAGCATCATTAGTATATAAATAGTCGACAACAGGGTGAATACCAGCGCCTGAATGGTCGACAGCAAAATTCCAAGTAAGATAAATGGTACATTCAGCGGGGCGCCAATAAAGGCGTGGTCCCATCCAACAATAGCCATAAGCGATATTCCAAGTCCGACAAAAGCGGCCACCAAGATATCTTCACCGGTGATGTTGCCAAAAAGTCGAAGAGCCAAACTGAACGGTTTGGCAATTTCACCAATAATATGCATCGGGAACATCAGTGGGACCAGACACCAACTGATCACATCGCGCGGCTGTCCGGCCAGATGATCAATGTAGCCAATAATACCGAGGCGAGTGATACCGGTCCACTGGGCATACAGGAATACCATAATGGCCAGCGACGCGGTAATGTTAATACTGGTGGATGGCGAAAAACCACCGGGGATAATTCCCATAAAGTTCATTCCGAGGATATAGAAAAAAAGAGTGCCAAGAAATGGTGTATATTTTTTGGCATCTTTACCAAGTATCGTTTCAAGAAAATTGAACATTCCCTCAACCAGCATCTCCATAACATTCTGGAATTTGCCGGGAAGAAGCTGTCGTTTACTATAAACGGTCAATGCTGCGATTGAGAGAACAATCGATAAGGCGAAGGCAAAAATAACCGGCTTCCACAGGAGAATAGTCTCGTTATGTGTCAAAAGACCGACTACATCCGGCAGATGCGTTCCGCCACCCGAGGCGTAGGCCGCTGTCGGTGCCAGCACGGTAGTCAATAATGCCATTTTTGCGACAAGTCGCTTCATTAGTGTACCTTCCCCAGCTTGCTCTGCTCTGCCTTCTCTTCATCCAGAGAAAGGATTAGTCTTCCAAAAGCTTTGAGAACCAAAACGACCATAATCGCACTGAATCCGATCAAAAGATGCACGGGACTGAACTTATCGATTGTCAAAAGAAAGTAACCGGATGAATACAAAAGCGGGAATTTTATCAGGGCTAGAATAATTGAGCGGTTCTTATCGGCACCGTCGGGGCGAATGGCCGAGCGAACCAGAGCCGAAATGAAAATCAAATTGATCATCCCCCAGATGCCGCCCGAATAGGCCGCCAGAGCAGGATAAACTCCAAAATAGTAGATGCCAAACGGAAGCATGATCAAAAACACGATGGCGGTAGTGCGCAACGTGCGATCAAGAAAACTGAGGCCAAAGCTGCTCGTCATTTTCCTTTTCCATCGCTTCCGATTTTTTAACCAGTCCGTAAATCTCCAGACCGGCGGCTGCAAACCCCAAAACGACTCCGGCCATCATCAGGTATGGTTCAGTATCAAACTTCCCATCCAACCAGCGTCCGCCAAAGAATCCAATCAGCGGAGCGGCCAGTAAAATACCCGGAACTGTCGCCAGCAGTGATATCTGTCGGAAATCACTGTCGGACTTACCTTTGCGTTTCGGTTTCAAGAGGGACAAAAC
>JAUXBO010000103.1 GCA_030619345.1 Candidatus Zixiibacteriota bacterium
AACACTCAGTCTTTGTGCTGTAAGCAGGAAGATTTCAGGTGATGGCTTAGCGCAGGTAACATCATCGCCGGTGATTACAACTTGGAATTTTCCATTCAACCCGATAACATCCAGGACCAACTCGACATTGATCCGGTATGAATTCGAAGCCAGCGCAATTCCGAACTTACTTGAGAGTCTCTCGACCGCCTCCAGGGCTCCAGGCATCGGCTGAGCAGACGTTGCCACCATGTTTCTGTACAGCACATTCTTCTCTTCGTGAAAAAACACCGTATCGATGTCGAGCTTATGTATCTCTTTGTATGCTACGATCCCTTTGCCGTCCCGAATCCAATGGTCCCGATATTGTTTCTCTGTTAATTCAATTCCATGACGGGACATTATTTCTCGGTAAGATTGCATATGAAGACGTTCAGTGTCCGCCAGAAGGCCGTCGAGATCGAAAATTATCGTGGATATCATCTACTTACTATAGCGCTCGGATCAGCGCGTGGCAAGCAGGTTCGCCGATGGGCAAATGATCTTATCCCGTGCTGTCAACGTCGTTATTCCGTGGAACTTACGACCAGATCGATTTCGGTGTTGACGTCCAGCTCGTTTCCCTCCGACTCCGATTGCTCCAGTACCGTTTCTGGCAAATAGTTTTCATCGGTTCGGTAACTAACGATACCGAGCTTAAGATACTTGTCCTCCAGTCGGTTCTGCGCCTCGGTCAAAGTCAGTCCGGTGAGCCGCGGCATATAAGTGAAGTCGGTGGCTCGGCCGCGATTAACCATCAGATTCACGGGAGAACCGAGCGGAATCTCTGTCCCGGCAGCCGGATAAGAAAACACTACTACTCGTTCGGGAAGCGTATCGGATATGGCCCAGGCAATTTCTCCCAGGATCAAGCCGGTCGCTTCAAGGTCAAGCATTGCCTGTCGAACTGATCGCCCGGCCATATTCGGAATAGGAAGCAGCTTCTGTCCCTGAGATATTACGAACTTGATAATCCTGTCTTGTTTGACTTTGGTACCTTCGATCGGAAACTGGTTGAGAATGATGCCCTTTTCCTTGCCCGGTGAGTATTCGTAAGAAGTAACTTCATGTTTTAATCCCAGATCTTCAATCGAAAACTGAACTTCGGTGAGAGCCTGGTTGGTGAAATCCGGTAGTGGAAATTCAGTTCCATGCCTTGTTATTGAGGGGAGTATCCAGCTATTCATCACCAGATATACAAACAAAAAAAACAGGAATGGAATTCCGATCCAGAATGTTAGTCTTCTCTGCGGTGTACCATAGGGCAGCTGATTGGACAAAAATCCACGCCGCGTGTATTGTTTGTCAGTAAGTCTTGTTGCTCTAAGTTGCGCCATTATCAGGTTACCATTCTCTGCAAGTGACAGTTCGTAATCTATCCAGAGTCCGTTGTTTATACTCAGTCAGTATTGAGATGTTTCGACGTCAAAATCAAGGTTTAAGTTCGTTCGGTCGGTGGCAGGCGAAGGTAACCTATTCGGTCTTGCGCCTCAACCGAGCGCAAAAAGCGCCATCAAGCTTGTCAACCGTGGGATAGGTCCGAACAAATCCTCTCGAATTTACAATTCCCTCAGGAAAAAACTCGGCGGCCGAATCAATTTCGAACTGCTTGTTGCGGATTATGAACTCTTCAATGATCTGATCATTCTCATCACGTATAATTGTGCAGGTAGAGTAAACCAGGACCCCGCCCGGTTTGACCAGTTTGGCGGCATGGTCGTTCATTTTGGTCTGAATGTTGATCAGCGTTTTGGTGTCCTCTGAGGTTTTAGCCCACCGGAGGTCAGAGTGCTTTCCCGCCGTACCCCAGCCGGTACATGGGGGATCGAGAAGAACGCGATCAAAAAGCCCACCCTCAAACATATTCATGTCGCTGATGATTGGCGCAATAATTTTAATGCCCAGCCGTTTACAATTTTCAACCAGAAGTTCCAGCCTTTTGTTAGACTTGTCTATTGCCGTCACACGTCCCTTGTTTCTCATCTTGATAGCAATGTGCGTAGCTTTGCCTCCGGGTGCGGCAGTCAAATCAACTACCGCTGATCCCGGTCGAGGATTGAGCAGACGTGTGGCCAGACCGGCGGCCTCATCCTGGATAAATACCTTGCCCGACTTGATCAACTCTTCTTCGAGCGGCAGTCCACCGCTTTCGATATGGATGAACTCCGGAAGGAACTTACCTACCGAATAGGTGACATCGTTGGCATCAAGTAACTCCAGCACTTCCTCTGGTTTGGCCAGTAGATAATTGACACGATAGGTCACATGAGGTGACTGGTTATAGTATTTCAGCAGACTCTCGGTATCTTCAAAGCCGAACTCACGAAGGGCGTACTTGACAAAAAAATCCGGATAACTGTAATAATCGGCTAGATATTTGGTCGGGTTATCTTTGGCCGAGCAAAAGGCTACCTTTCCCGGTTCACGGATGGATGCCCTCAAAACAGCATTGACCAGGTTGGCCCGTCGTTTGTCCAGCAGATGATGGGCAAGATTAACAGACTCATTGACAGCAGCCGCATCCGGAATCCGATCTGTGAATCTCAACTGAAAATAACCAAGTCTGATTATGTTCTGGAGCAGAAGCGGGAGGTCTTTGGATGGCCGGGCCAGATAAAATTTGATTTCATGATCAATTCGGCGGCGCATTTTGACCGTCCCGTTGACCAACTGCATTATAAAGCGGTTATCCAACGGTCGAAACTCTTTCCCCTCGCTGACAGAGCTTATCGCCTCGTCGGTTTGCTGACCTTGCTCAATTAAGACCAGGGCTTGCAGCGCAGCTTCACGCACCGGGTCGAATTTTAGATTCGGTTTTTGCTTTCTATCAGCCATCAGGTTCCTTTATAAGTCCATTGCCGCGGTGACAGTTTCATCATCTTCGATCCGGAACAACTCTTCTCGATGGATCATAAACGACAGCGCCGGGAGCCTGTCTCCAACACCAAGCAGATCAAGCACCTCCGGCGGGCGTACATAACGCCCCTCGCCGAGTCCCAGAGTCATAACCAGTTTATCGACCACTATTTCAATTGAATAAATACCTTTTCTGATATCAACAGTTGTTACCCCTTTTTTGCCCTTACGCTGGACCAATAGCTCCGAAGATGACAGCAAATCATTGATTTTCTGATCGATCTCTTCAAGTTCATTCAGGGCGCTCATCGGAATTGAATACCGCACCCGGTTCAACATGGCCGAAAGAGATTTTTTCCTGGGAACAATTATACGAGAGTCAACAATGTTCATCCCGGCCGGAAAGACTCGCGCCAGATTCTCTATCATATATGACATGCAACTGGTGTCGAAAGTAATCTCAACCAACTCGCCCTGCGATGTAAAACCGAGCGAAAGAGGAGGACCAAACGATAGTTTCATCGACGGATTAAAACCCTGAGAATACGCCACCGGAATCTCTGATCGACGGATGGCTCTCTCTATCGCCCGGAGATTGTCCAGGTGAGACATATATTTGTAATCGTTTGACCTTCCCCAACAAATGCGCACGCAGTTTTTGGTCGGCGCCGACTGGTTTTTGGAGATGACTTTCTTTTTGCCGCGCCCGTATTCTATTGAAGGGCCATGCGAAAACTGTGCTGTATCCGCTGGTGCCAGTGATTGGAAATCGCGAAGCTGCTCCGAGGTGCGAGTGCGTTCTTTCTGAAGCTGCTCCACCGAGACTCCCTTGCGGATATGTGACCACGGTAAATCGGCCGAATATGAAAGCGGTTTGCGAAGTTCCTTCAGCGAAAAGCCGCATTCATCGATAGCCTCAACCCATTTCTTCCATTCAAAGTGGTCAGACCAACCGTCAAAACGACAGCCCTTTCGATATGCCGTTTCAATAACACTCCCCATCTTGCGAGAACCACGCCCAATGATGGCCTGAAGAAGATTGGTCTCGGAGTCGGTAAATCTGAAATTTACCGCTCTCACCCGATTGCTTTTCTTGATGAAAGTAACTTTTTTTATCACTTCTTCCGGGCTGCAGGCGCCGTCCCACTGAAAAGGGGTGTGTGGTTTGGGAGCGAATGGGGAAAGGGTTATGTTGATTGATTTCCTGCCCGGATATTCGCGACCGATGTCATAAACGTTGCGGATGATATTCAAGATTCCGAGCAGGTCCTCTTCCGTCTCGGTCGGCAGGCCGATCATAAAGTATAATTTGACCGATGTCCACCCCCGCTTGAAAGCCAGCCGGACCGTGTCATAGATAGCTTCGTCCGGAAATTCCTTCCTCACAAATAGCCGTAGCCGTTCAGTTCCTGCCTCAGGCGCCAATGTCAGGCCGGACTTCCGCACCGACGATACAGCATCGAGCAGCTTAGGCGAGATCGTTCCCGGTCGCAACGAAGGGAGCGAAATTGAAACTCTCTGCGAAGACAAACGTTTGGACAGCGTAATTGCCAGCGGTTCAATATCACGGTAGTCCGAAGATGACAAAGAAAGCAGCGTTACTTCATCGTAGCCGCTGTTCTTTAACTGTGTTTCAATCTGTCTTAAGACTTCTGCCTGCGGACGCATCCGCACCGGTCGATACATCGGTCCTGCCTGACAAAACCGACAGCCCTGGGGACAACCGCGCATTATTTCAACCGCCAGAAAATTATGAATCACATCTATTAGCGGTACAATCGGCTGATCCGGATACATCTCCGGCTTAAGATCGGTCATGAGGCGCGCTTCGATTGCTTCCGGCGCAAAGTCAACGGTTGGTTTACGATTCTCATCGTAGAAAGCGGGCACGTAAACAGACTTCACTCGCTTGACAATCTGTTCCAGTTTCTCCGTGCGCGTTGCACCTTTCATTTCATGTATGATCGATAGAATCTCCGGCAGCCCTTCTTCGCCATCGCCAATAAAAAAGAGATCGACAAACCTCGACAGCGGTTCCGGATTATACACACTCGGTCCTCCGGCCATGATAATCGGATCATCATCGGTGCGATCTTTTGCGTGAAGCGGAATACCGGCTAGATCAATCATACAGAGCATGTTGGTAAACAGCAGTTCAAACGAAAGCGTGAAACCGATGGCGTCAAATTCCCTCGCTGCACGTTTAGATTCCAGCGAAAACAGCGGGATGTTTTTCTCGCGCATGACAGCTTCGGCATCGATATCAATTGCAAACACCCGTTCGCAAAGGAATCGGTCATCATTATTTACTATATGGTAGAGGGTCTGCAGACCGTTATAGGATTGTCCCAGTTCGTATTTGTCGGGGAAGGCGTGAAGGTAACTGGTGCGCCCTTCGGGTTCTTTAACAATCTGTCCCGGTTCACCACCGCTGTAGCGACCCGGTTTGATGACATACGGAAAAAACTTGTTATCGAGAAGCTGTTTCATACGCTCCTTTTAAGTGCTTCGTAAACATACCGGCGGCTAGTTGCCGCCTCTTGGGCTACCTAAGATAGGTCCATTTCCAGTCCGTTTCAAGCCGTAATTTTTGCGCTGTTCTGTTTTTCTGTTGATGAAATCTCTACAATATCCGTCATTATAGTGAGGACGACAGGGATCGCACGATACTGACATTTGAGAACACAACCTCCCTGATTTTCGGAATTCAGGTAATTTGACAAAATTATCGCCCGAGAGGAAGGCCGCAAATGGACAAAGGCTATTGGAAAGTAGGCTATTATCAGAAATCGGCCTACCAGAGAAGTTTTGTCTCTAGCGCGATAATAGTCTATGCTCCACTGCTCGTATTGATTCTGATCCTTCCTTTGTTCCTGAGTTTTGAGTTACCAGAGACGCAGTCGTTTATATTATTCAAGGATTCCCCGGGAGTTGGAGAGAGCGGAACCATTGGCGGCAATTCATCGGTCCGTAAAGGCTCTCCGCATTCGATTCTTGCAGATTCCAAGCAACACTCGAGATTTGTGGTCGGTTCCCGTTTTGAAATCATCCGGGAGACCTCCCCTATCCAACCGGCGGTATACTCCCAGAAATCTTTATTATATGAACCGTTTGTAGATTTCGCCGTAGCCGGAGATTTTTCTCCGATTGGTAACGGCGGCGAAGGATTCGCTGATATCGACAGCGACATGCAGTTCGGTCTTCCCTGGGGATCGCCATATTTGCCCATGCCACGCGGTGTGGGGAAGGGCGTCATCTATCCCGACCTGCCCGCAACAGTTCGCCTTGCTTCGCCTATCTGGCCCGATGCAGCCCACAAGTCCGATACTGGTTTTGTGCAGCTTTTGCTATTAGTCAACGAGGAGGGATATATCTCTTGGGAAATTCTCGAAGTCACACCGGGCGGATACGGATTCCGTCCTGCTGTGGAATCTGCTCTACTGAAGGGTAAGTACTATCCGGCCGAGCGCAACGGACGCAAAGTAAGCACCACCATCATGATGACCGTCATTATCTGTCGCGACTGTAACCCCGAAGTTACAACCCAAAATGGCAACGTCAGCGCCTCCCTCCTCAAAGACCACAACGGAAGCTAACCTGCCGTCAAACACAAGTAGGTCGAAACCCCTGTGGTTTCGACATTTGTACCCCACCTAACAGGTGGGTTTATTCTTCTATGACGTGTTCCTCGGAATAGCCCTTTCGTTGTGTGGGGTACCGAATATTGTTGGGGTGGTACGCTCAAACTTGTTTGCGTGTGTTTCTGAGTCAATCCGGGCCAAAGCAAGTTTGACCCGGCCACCCAAGTCATCCTGAGCGGAGTCGAAGGGGACTTGGGTGCTACCCTCCTTCCACAAATATCAAATTGGACTAACGCGGAACTTGCGAATTACGAATTTTTTGTGCATAAATCTAGAAAGAAAGAGTATCAAATTTCAAATATACTTTGAGATGTTTAAATTTAGACTAAGATTCTCCACTCCCAGAGGTCAAATAATAAATATAGATAAGAGGCTATATAAGATAGATTTGTCTACTGGTAGTGACTATATAGTTCGTCCCTTTAGGGCCGATAAGCTGAATGAGGCAAGTACCTTTGAAATTACTTCGTCTCTATTCTCCACTAAAGAGGAATCCATAAAGTATGCCAAACGATTGCAATCGGCGATTCTGATTGCCGGAGCAAGGCTCTTTCTGGGATTTAATACTGGAGACGAAATCTTTTTTCTCAAGGATGGCTATTACGAACCAGAAGTCATAAATGGTGTGTATCACTTCAAAACCCCTGAAATCGTAGAAGACGGAATAGAGATACATGAAAACAAAATCCAAAGGAAAGGAGGTATTACTAATGTCACCATTACAGACTTAGGTAATATTGATCGCCTATTCAATACTATTCGAAAGGCTTATTTGGCGGACAGACAATTGAATGACAAGCAGAAACTTGCTCTGTCTTTTTGCAACCTCGCTCGATTTGAAGCATTTGTGGAACCAGCTTTCGTCTCTTTAGTAACTGCTATAGAGGTGTTGGCTAATAGAATTGACCGAAGTTCAGAGGAAGTAGGTCTCGTAAGCAGACTTCATTCGGAAGTACGTAAATCGGATCTCTCGCCAGAGTCTAAAAGGTCGATTTTGAGTTCACTGAAAGACTTAAAAAAGATATCGATAGGAGAGTCGTGTGGTAACTTCGTCAAAAGACGCTTGGGAAGTGATGTCGCCAAAAAGTTCAAGAAGCTGTATATTATCAGAAGTCAATTGGTGCACAGCGGAAAAGTCAAACGGGGAATAGATTTAAAAGAAAGTTATAGTGAATTGCAGAGAATTGTGGCATTTGCTCTAATCTTCGATATCTTTGGCAAAGATATTTTTGATGACCTAATCTAGCGGGTGTGCGGATTGACTTTACTGAGTCTATGCTGATCTCTCCGTTTGAAGATACTCCTCTTTAAGTATTCCATACAAATGCTCATCGAGCCACCGCCGCCGATGCAGCAGCGTCCGCCGCAATGTCCCCTCATATTCAAACCCGCACTTGAGCAAAACCCGGCTACTGGACTCGTTGGGGTGAAACACTTTCGCACAAATCCTCTGGAACTTGAGTTCTTTGAAGCCATAATCCAGCCACTGCAACAGGGCTTCGGTCGCCAGTCCTTTTCCCCAAAACGGCCGC
>JAUXBO010000239.1 GCA_030619345.1 Candidatus Zixiibacteriota bacterium
AAATCTCAAGGAACATATTGCTCGCGGTGAATTCCGAGAGGATCTATTTTTCCGCCTCAACGTTATTCCTATCCATCTGCCGGCCCTTGAGGATCGCAAGGATGACATCCCGCTTCTGGTTGAGCACTTTATCGACAAGTACAACAATGAAAATGGCAAGGCGATAGCCGGGATTGAGCAGTCCGCTATGAGTATGCTCATGAAATACCATTGGCCCGGCAACGTCCGGGAGCTTGAGAATCTGATCGAACGAGCGGTGGTCACGACCACTGGGACGACTATAACCGAAGACGACTTCCCGATTGAACTTGCCCTCGGAAGGTTTGGAGACGACTTGCCATTGCTGAAAGTGCCCATGAAACTCGAGGAGGGCAGCAAGTATCTGATTCTCAAAACTCTCGAAAAATTCAACGGTAACAAGACCAAGGCAGCCGAGGCGCTCGGTATCACGACTCGGACGATTCGAAATAAGCTAGCTGAATACAGCACGACCGAAATAGAATCGGTATAAGCCTTTATTGAGCAAGTTGTTATCAGTTTTTCTTCCGTTCTGACCCTTCATATCTGGTAGATTCTGCCGATATCTTATCAAGATAGCCGGATTGTATTTGGCAAGCCCTAAAATGTTCGTAAACAAGGCGATTGGTCCATGGATTTAGCGACCATACTTGGTCTGGCAACAGCGATAGCTACGATCAGCGGAGCCTACGCCCTTGAGGGTGGTAGTCTAGATTCTGTTTTCCTGACGGCTCCAATAATGATCGTAGTCGGCGGCACTCTGGGTGCTACGATGATTACGACATCGTTTAGAACTGTTCTTCATGTACCCAAATTTCTTCGCCTGGTCTTTTTCGGACGAAGTTACTCACCTCAACAGACCATTAACCAGTTAGTGAGTCTCTCGGAACGGGCAAGGCGAGAAGGAGTTCTCGGGCTTGAAACAATGTTGCCAAGACTACCCGACTCGTTCTTCAGGAAAGCTATCCAGTTAGTAATTGATGGAACCGAAGCAACCGCCCTGCGTGGTATTTTGGAAACCGAGATTGTTTATATTGAAGAGCGACACAAAAAAGGAATCACCTTTTTTCAAAAGGCCGGGGGATTCTCTCCTACGATGGGGATTATTGGAACGGTTCTGGGTCTCATAAATACCCTAAGTAATACTACCGATGCCTCCCGCATGGCTGGAGCTATCGCTTCGGCATTTATCGCGACTCTTTGGGGCGTGGGGTTGGCCAATCTGTTTCTTCTACCAGTGGCCGACAAGTTGAAAATGCGGCATGAAGAGGAACTGGGACACCTGGAACTGATTACCGAAGGCGTTAGTGCGATTCAGGCCGGTGAGAATCCACGCAACGTCAGAACTCGCCTTCTTTCCTTTCTTGCTCCTCAGCTGCGCAAGGGGGAATACTAATCAGCTATGCGCAAACGACGGAAACAGCAGGGCGATAATGAGAATGCTGATCGTTGGTTGCTGACCTATGCGGACTTGATCACGCTGCTGCTGGCCTTTTTTATTGTCATGTACTCAATGTCCCGGATTGATGCAAAAAAATTCGGTGAAATGTCTCAGGCTTTGAGTGGGATTCTAAAGGGCGGCGAAGATATTCTCGGCAAAGATGCCGTAGAAGATCCGGCCAGCGGTCACGGACTGCTGAAACTCGGCAACCTCAAAATGCTGCAGTCTAAAATCACCGAAAAGTTTAAGAAACTGGGGCGAAATGAGGTCGAGACCGAAATCACCGAGCGGGGTCTCGTAATCCATATCATGGAGTCCGCCCTGTTTAAGGAAGGCGCCGCTGTATTGGAAACAAGAGCTATGGATATCCTCGACATCGTTTACGAAGACATTCAGGATAAGCCGAACCATGTCCGAGTCGAAGGCCATACTGATGATCGGTCGATCCAGACCAACGTATTTCCCTCCAATTGGGAGTTGTCCACCGCTCGTGCAACCGAAGTTGTTCGCTATTTTACGGATAATTACGGATACCCATCGGAAAAAATCTCGGCTCTTGGATATGGCCAATACCGGCCGGTGCGACCAAATAACAGTATCGAAAACCGGGCCATGAACCGCCGGGTCGACATTGTGGTCCTGACCATGGAGCTATCTCTCAAGGAGCCGACCTCGCAGCTCTACGCCCAAGACCAAAGTCAGTAAAAATGTCACACCCGCTCGGGTAATCTTTTCCGCCAACACTCAACTAAGCACCTTACGAAGTTTCTCTTTGCCCTCGTAAGTTGTTGAATATCAGTCGATAGGGTCGCTGTGACCAACTTGGCACGGGCGTTGCTTTTGTGCAGTGCGAGTAAATATAGGAATTGTTGAATGTCACAGGATTTTGCAAACACAATTTTCGTTAAGAGCGGTGTTCCGCAGCTGAAAAAATATCTCGACCTGACCACACTGAATCACAGGTTGACAGCCGGCAATGTCGCTAATACTTCGACCCCCGGCTTCAAAAGCAGCAGTATTGAGTTCCAGAAGGAATTCAACAAGGCGACCGGTGAATCGAGACACATAGCAGGAAAACTCACTAATAGGAACCATATCGCACTGGGGCATCACCCAAGCAGCGCTCCGAGAATCAATCAGGCGAGAGTTCAATCCGACGAAATGAACTCTGTTGACATTGACAAAGAGATGTCAAACCTGGCCAAAACTGAATTGCAGTTCTCCACTGCGGCGAAGCTTTTGCAATTGAAGTTCCAGGGTTTGAGGAAAGCAATAACGAGTAAATAGGTGAATAGGATTACTGACTTATGCCAGGCTTTCTAAATGCAATTGATCAATCAGCCCGCGGGCTCTCTGTCCAACGATCCAAGATGAATGTCGTGGCGGAGAATATAGCCAATGCTGAAACAACCAAGACCAAAGAGGGCGGTCCCTATAAACGGCAGCGCCTGATAGTTGAAAAGCAAGACAGCCCCGGTTCATTCCGATCAGTAATGAAACAGGCCGGAAGCAGTTTGGCCCGCACGAATGGACGGCATATGGCCGGTAGAGGATTAAGGCAGTTTGAAAAGTCTGAGGCATCCTCAGCACAGGGCCAGGTTATCGACGACCCTGACTCCAGTTTCAAAATAGTACATGATCCCTCGCATCCTCATGCCGATGAAGAAGGCTATGTCAGGATGCCGGATATTGAGATTGTCACAGAGATGGTCGACATGATGGCTGCATCAAGGGCCTACGAAGCAAACACGGTGGCGATTGGCGCTGCCAAGAAAATGGCCCAGGACGCACTGGACATATAGATAGTACAAATAGGATAATTGACGAGGATATATTATGAAAATCAATCCGATGGGAATTCAGTCATATCAGCAGGTTTCGCATCAACAGGCGCGACCCGCTGCTCCTGCGGCCGATGAACAGTCAAAGGCGGTCGACAAATCGAAGCTGGCCATCCCGGTGCAGGATGCATCGGAAACTTCGCGTTTGGCCATCAAAGCTCCGGGCGACAGCTATGCAAAATTCCTTTCTGTCGAAGAACGACAGGCATTGGACCTTCTCTTTGGCAAATTCCGTGATGCCGACCGATTTGGCGCTGGCTATAGCCGGGATATGGAATCCGATGATACCAATGGCAAACTTGGACGGGTAGTCGATCTCAAAGTATAGCGAATTATGTCAACAATAGGAAACATACAGCGTCTCGTCCCCGGTCTGATAGAACCTACCGGCAACACGCCCATCAAATTGCCGGCTGAAAATGCCGCCATACCGGAAGGAAACTTCACGGAGATGCTCGGAAATTTACTGAGTTCTGTCAATGACAAACATATTGAATCGGGAGAGATTCAGCAGGCGCTTCTGAACGGTGAAAACGTTGAGTTACACGAAGTGATGATAAAGCTGGAAGAAGCCGGTCTGGCCACAGATCTGTTTCTGGAAGTTCGTAACAAATTGTTGGCGGCGTATTCTGAATTGATGAGGATGCCGCTGTAAGGAAAGGAAATAGAGCCTCAATCGCGACTATGGATGGTCGTGCAAAAGCTATATAGGATATACGAATGGAGAGTATAAATAAGTTTTTCAAGAATGTCGGGACCTTTGTTGGACGCATGACACCCAGTCAGGTCATGATGTTACTGGGAGTGGGAGCCGGTACGATTGTTGGGTCCGTAATCCTGATCGGATGGCTCAGCAGCGTTAATTACACCCGCCTTTATTCAGACCTATCAGCATCTGAAGCGGGCGAGGTCACCAGCTATCTCAACGATCAGAAAATCCCATTTCAACTAAGCGACGGGGGCCGCGTCATTGAAGTGCCATCAAG
>JAUXBO010000034.1 GCA_030619345.1 Candidatus Zixiibacteriota bacterium
CATAGAAGAAGAAAGATATGTCGCTTTTGCGAAAACAAGATCGACATCATACCCTACAAAGATGAACGAATGCTGCGACGCTTTGTGAATGAGCGCGGGAAGATTATCCCTCGTCGCGTTTCCGGTAACTGCGCGATTCATCAGCGGAAATTGACCACAGCCATTAAGCGGAGTCGCGTACTGGCGATCATGGCCTTTGAAAGCGAATCGTATCGATAGCAGCTTTCCGGCTGAACAGGTGTATTAGTTGGCATTAGCCGTAGAACCGGGTCGCACCGGTAGCACCGGTAGCACCGGTAACACCGGTCGCACCGGTCGTATCCTGATAATAATAGCGATGTTCTTGTTTTCGTTATTCAGGTTCGGTGTTCCCAGTGGGGCATCGTTTGGGACGATTCTGTTATTCTCGGCGGCGGCTTATGTACTCACAATCTACCTGTTTTACGGGATATCCTGGCTGGTCTACCTCGGAAGCGGATACTCGCTCTGGGGAAATTTGTTGGGCGCGATTGTAGTTGGGTATCTCGTCAGTGGAATTGGAGAACTCTGGATGTTAGTCACAACCTGGACCATGTTGATATTTGCATCGGTTATCACCGGACGCATGAACATCGACAGGTATAAACAGCTGCCGATTTATATCGGCGGGCTGGTAGCAGTGTCATTGATCGGCATAGCTCAAATGTATCCGATTTGGTCGGAATACGTCAAGGCGATTTCACTGCTGTCAGTAGATATGACAGAGCAGCTAAGGCAGAATTTACTTAGTGTTGGCGCTGAGCAGTCATTAATCGCTGACAACATTCAGTACTTTCAAAAGGCAATGGACGTGACAGTGCGACTTCTCCCGGCGGCTCTGATCCTGGGTATCATGGCTCAGTTCAGTGTCGGCTACCTGTTCTTTCTCCGAGCAGTCGATCGCCGTGAACTGTTTATTCAGAGACTGCGACCATTGGTTGAGTGGAAGATGCCGTTTGCGATGACACCGTTGTTGATTGTCGGAATATTGATGCGGATATTAGGAAATGAGGAAATACACGTAATAGCTGACAACTTTCTCGCAGTTGTATCGGTTTTCTATTGTGTCACCGGCCTGGCCCTGATGGAAGGGATACTAAAGAAGATCAAGATTCCAGTCTGGATGAAGGTAATGTTCTACCTCATGCTTTTCCTAACGCATGTGATAGGTTATCTGGTAACCGTCCTGTTGGGTTTTGTTGACAGCTTTGCCGATTGGAGAAAAGTCCAGAATCGGCCCATTGTTTAGAGTAAATGATATTGCGAATAGAGTAGAAAGGATTTAACATGAAAGTGATACTTAGAGAAGACGTCCCCGATGTCGGCAAGGCCGGGCAGACGATAGAGGTCAAGAGTGGTTTTGGAAGAAACTACCTTCTGCCGCGTAATCTCGCTATCGTGGCCACCAAGGCCAATCTCCAGGCGATTGGCGAATTGCACAAGCAAAGCGAACTTCGGGACAGGAAGCTACGTCGTGACGCCGAAAAGGTGAAGGAACGGATTGAGAAGCTTTCTCTTTCTATCGAAGTACTAGTTGGTGAAGAAGAAAAGCTGTTTGGCTCTGTCACCAACGGTGATATCGCCGAACTGATGGTGAAAGAGGGAGTCGTAGTCGACAAGCGGTCAATAGAACTTGAAAACCCGATCAAGACCCTGGGTGTTTACACCGTTCCGATCAAGATCGAAAAAGACGTAACAGCAGAATTGAAACTCTGGGTTATAAAACAGTCCTGACCTATGAACTTTCTTGAGGCACGTATAGATGGGTTAGCTCTCGACATGACCACCAATTC
Source organism: Candidatus Zixiibacteriota bacterium (assembly GCA_030619345.1). Classification (GTDB taxonomy): domain Bacteria; phylum Zixibacteria; class MSB-5A5; order GN15; family FEB-12; genus JARGFS01. The sequence continues at coordinate 1,812 of JAUXBO010000034.1, forward strand.
ACCGGTGGTTGTCCTGGCTGCCCTGGAGACGGACCGGGTCCTTCCGATCTGGATCGGTCATGCGGAGGCCTGGGGAATTGCCATGCAGTTATCCGGGGTCGAGCCACAACGCCCGATGACTTATGACCTGATCAAATCGATAATCGACTCACTGAAAGCGGTGGTGAATCGGGTTGAGATTACGGAACTTCGGGAGCAGACTTTTTACGCCAAACTCCATCTGGCCGTCAACGGCAAAAAGTATCAGATTGATTCACGTCCTTCGGATTCTATTGCCGTGGCCTTGAAGACCGGCGCCAAAATATTTGTTAACGAGGATCTGTTTAATCTGCAGACCGGCGAAGGTGATGAAAGGCCTGACATCCCTAACGATCCGGAATCGCTGCGTGAAAGACTAAGGAAAATTAATCCCGAAGATTTTGGGAAATATTCTTTATAGATGTTTGTTCGCATTCGAACATTTGCCCTCTGCCTGTTGATACTCGTCCTTCCTGCGGCGTTAGTCGCGGAAGTAATTGACGACGAGCCCGAAGTAGTTTCGCTTTACGCAAAAGGGAAGCGACTCATGCGAGAGGGTGACTGGCTGGCAGCTTCCAAGCTGTTTGAACAGCTCGGCGGCCGGTTTGGGTTATCACCGAATCTTGACCTTTTCGTATTCAATCGAGCGAAAGCGGATTATCACTTTGGCGACAACGATAAAGCGATAGCCGGATTCTCGTTTTTTATCAAGAAATTTACTAATTCCACCCAACTGCCCTACGCTCACTTCTTTCGTGCTAATGCGCTTTACGTTAAAGGTGACCTAACCTCGGCCATGCGCGAATATTTGACGGCTTATCGAACATCTAAAGACAGACGACTGGATCAGCTTACGATAGCTTCTATGAAAGCCGCGTTTAAATCTGCCTCGTTGATCACGTTTGGTCCCGACGAATTCTCTGAACTTGCAAGCGACAAGAAGTGTCGGCTGATTTCCCAGTTGGCGGAGACGCTCTCAGATCGTGGAGAGTACGATAAAGCTCAGCGTCTGCTTGATCTATGCGGACTGACATTAGACGAATCTACGCAGGCAGAAAGGGAAAAGCGCAGTGACAAATCCGGCTATGAGATTGCCCTGGCGCTTCCTTTTTCGGGCGAGCTTAAAGCCTTTGCCGATGATATTTACAATGGAGCAGTTATCGCAGCCAAGATGTTTCGCAAGCAGGAGAACCAGAAGCTAAGAATCACTCCGTATGACACTAAGGGTGATCCGATTGATGCCGGGCAGATCATTCTGGAACTGGCCCGATCGGCGACAGTTGATGCTGCTGTTGGTCCCCTTACCAGTGAAGAGGCAGCGGTTGCCTCGGCAGCCCTGGGCGGCGCAGATTTACCCCTCTTGATTCCGGCGGCAACGCAGTCTGGACTCACGCGTTTATCATCTTCCACCTTTCAGCTGTCACCAAATATCGAATTACAGGGTGTACGGATGGCAGAGTACGCCGTGCGCGACCTCCTGGCTGACTCGGCAGCCATCATCACGCCTACCTCCACCGATCATCTCAGGATGGTAGACGCCTTTAGCAGGAGGTTCAAGCAACTGGGTGGAACGATTGTTGCGACACAGTATTATCGTCCCCGCGACAACGATTTCGGAAAACAGATTCGGGATATAAAAGGAATGATTCTCGGTCACGCACCAGATTCCACTTTCATAATCAATAGTCAGGGAGATACGCTGGACCTTGATGAGTTGCCAGTCAGACTGGATTGTCTTTTCCTGCCGGGCGAACCTTCCACCCTCAGGCTTTTGATTCCTCAGGTAAATTTCTATAATGTCAGCGCTGAGTTTCTTGGTTCCGATGGCTGGGGAGGCGAAGCGGTACTTAAGCTCGGAGATAATATTACGAAAGGCGCGGTGTTTCCGTCACCTTTTGTGTCACGCGGCAGCAGCCAGGAGTATTTTGATTTTGCCGCTATGTATGACCAGAGATATTCGAGTCAACCGACTCGCCTGGCCACGCTCGGATTCGATGCTGTCCGAATCATAACGGCAGCGATCAAGAAAGGTAGTCATACTCGGACCAAATTGGCGATGTCGTTGAAAGAGCTGAGCGGTCACTCAGGTGCATCCGGTACAATAAGCTTTGGGATTAACCGCGAAAACATAGAGATGCCCCTGTATCGCATTCAACTCAATCAGGCAATCCGCCTGGACAAACAGGAACCAGTCGACAATTCTGCCCCGACCAAAAATTAGTAGATCGCTACCCCAACTGTGAGAAGGAACATAGAATGGATGAAAAGAAATTCGCACTAAAAATGATAATCGACGGTAAGGAGCGCGAAATATCGTACGAAGAATTGGCGCTCTCAAACAACCTGTCCCAAGAAGCGCTGGTGCGCTTACTTATCGAGAAAAAAATATTCAAGCCGGATGAGCTGTTGGGAATGCTGGAAAAGGTAAAAACGGAGCGGTACCGTACTCCTGAATCGAAGTAACTATGGATGAAAAGGGCGAACAGAAACTCGCGGATACTGAAGCAACGGCTGAAGAAGTAATCGAATTGGCCTGGACGACGCATCCTGTAAAACGGCGGCCCCTGTTGTCACTGGGAGTCTCGCTGTTTCTTCTGCTCGTTACGTGGGTTGTTTACAGCATGACATCATCTGAGATATTCGCTGCTCTCGCTCTCATTGCCATGTTTGCTTCGATCGCTAAATTTTATCTGCCCACCTATTTCAAATTGACCAGCACACAAGTCATAATCAAATCAACGACACAAACGATCAAAAAAGAGTGGTCGATGTTCCGTAGTTTCTATCCTGACAAAAACGGCGTGCTGCTCTCCCCGTTCGTGGAGCCATCGCGTCTGGAGAATTTCCGTGGGCTCTACCTGATTTATAATAATAATAAGCAGGACGTTTTATCCGTCCTGAAAAAGCATATAGAAACCGAGACAACAATTGATAAGAAAGACTGACAATTAGATGGGACTAATCGGCGACAAACCGCAATTCTCCGATCCTGACAAAAACCCTCTGGCACCAGAGGAAAATGTCATAGTAGAAAAGGTAGCCCGCAAGGTTGTCGAAAAAGGGATGACCGTCCCGGCGATTCTGTTCCTGGAGTCAGTCAAGCCACTTAACTTTATCGGGTCGCAGACTCTGGTATTTTTTGAGCCAATCGTTCAGACGTTGTTCAATTTTAAGGATTACAATACATTCCAGACTGCGCTTGAGAAGCGGGAATCAATTGAGGTTCTTCTCTTGAAGATTGAAGAATTCGACGCTGTCGAACACCGGCGGCAAAAGGCGATCAAAAAATATATCAAAAAAGAGAAAAAGAACTGGAAGTGGTACCAGCGCTGGCTGGGAATCGCCACACCTAAGATAGAGCTTACCGAGGAAGACATCAATCCCCCGCCCCCCGAGAAGCCTTCGGATCAATTCCCGCCGAAGTAGTTAGCAGTTTGTATTATCGGGACCATAAAGGTCCAGACCTACAAAGAGATACCTGATCTGTGATCAAGAAATCAGCCCATTTTCATATAGACCAGGATTACCAATACCATAACGGTTACAAAACCGATCAGGCCAAAGTTGAATTTGGTTTCTTCGGAATGGCTGTTCTGCTTTTCCATAGAATCGTTCCTTCCAGTGCGTTTTAGAGTATGTCTGGCCCAATGTCGGTAAAATATGCCAGAAGTACCAAGGCAACGACAACTATCAGGCCTATCAGACCCCAGTTGAAACCGGAGTCATCTGAAGCATTGTTCTGTCCACTCATAGGATCAATCCTCCGTCTTGGGTATTACAATAGAATAGACGGATTCACCCACAAAAAGGTTGCAGATCAGAGGAAAATAATTGCGACTTGCCAGAACCATAGAGAAGCTCTTCGACAGGGCTCTGGGTGACTGAGAAGAACAAGTTCAAGGTGACTTGGGTGTGTGGACGGTTCCTTTGATTTGTTCCGGCAGGTCTTGCACGTCAAAGGCGGGTGTGACCTGACGGATTCTTCCCACACGTCAACCATGTGTCAGGTCACAATTTCGCTAAAGCGAAATCAAGACCCGACACAACCACGATTTGTTTTCGTAGGTCAGTGCGAATCGTCGGGACGGCAAGCGTCCCGACCTACAAAGAGACCCTGCCTGTGGTAGAATTCGAGCCGAGCTTAGATGTCAAGGTTGCGAACGTACTGGGCATTCTCCTTAATGAATTTACTTCGCGGTCCCGTCTCACTGCCCATAAGAACACTAAACAGATGGTCCGCTTCGAAGGCATCGTCGAGCGTAACTTGCAGCAGGGTCCGCTTCTCAGGGTCCATAGTGGTATTCCAGAGTTGCTCCGGGTTCATTTCACCAAGTCCCTTATAGCGCTGGATGCTGACTCCGGACTCTTTGCCGAACTGCTTAATTACTCTATTTTTTTCCTCTTCACTATAAACGTACTGCTCTTTCTTTCCCTTCTTGACCCGGAACAGCGGTGGCTGGGCGATATACATATAACCCTTATCAATTAATTCTCGCATGTACCGAAAGAAGAATGTCAGAAGCAGTGTACGTATGTGGGAGCCATCGACATCAGCATCAGTCATAATAATAATCTTGTGATAGCGAATTTTAGAGACGTTGAAGTCATCCCCAATGCCACAGCCGAGACCGGTGATGATCGTGCGAATTTCTTCGTTACCCAATATTCTATCAATGCGGGATTTTTCGACGTTTAGAATCTTACCCCTCAGTGGGAGGATTGCCTGGTAGCGGCGGTCGCGTCCCTGTTTGGCCGAGCCCCCGGCCGAGTCACCCTCGACAATATAAATTTCGCACGATTCCGGATCACGCAGCGAGCAATCAGCCAGTTTTCCCGGCAGCGCACCGGAATCAAGAGCTGTTTTTCGACGGGTCAATTCTTTGGCTTTACGGGCAGCTTCTCTGGCCGTGGCTGCCTGGACAAGTTTTTCTACGATTTTTTTACCGGCCGACGGGTTCTCTTCGAAAAAGGCACCCAGGTGTTCGTTGGTAACCGCTTCGACAATACCGCGAACTTCGGAATTGCCGAGTTTGGTCTTGGTCTGGCCTTCAAACTGAGGTTCGCGCACCCGCACCGATATCACCGCAGTCAACCCTTCGCGGCTATCGTCACCGACGAGATTGACGCCGTTCTTTTTTACCAGGTTGTACTTGCTGGCGTATGAATTGATAGATCGAGTCAACGCCGTGCGAAATCCGGTAAGGTGTGTGCCGCCTTCAATAGTATGAATATTGTTTACATACGAATAGACAGATTCGGAATAGCTATCGTTGTACTGCATAGCAACTTCGACGTCGACATTGTCTTTTGTCTTTTGGAAATGGATCGGTTTTTTGTATAAGGCTGTTTTGTTTTCGTTGAGATATTCCACAAACGAAGAGAGACCACCGCTGTACTCGAAAACCTCATTCTTATCGTTCCGGTGGTCCTGAAGAATTATTTTCAGACCCTGATTAAGAAACGCAAGTTCTCTCAGGCGGGAAGCGATGATGTCGAATTTCATTTCGACCGTGGTAAATATTTCGCTGTCAGGAAGGTAACTAGTCTTGGTGCCGGTTATTTTGCCCTTACCGGCGCTCTTAACTCTGCCAGTGGCAACGCCGCGCTTGTATTCCTGACGTTTTACTTCACCATCCCGGCAAACCTCCACCCAGCACCATTCCGCGAGAGCGTTGACCACGGAGACGCCAACACCATGCAGGCCGCCGGAGACTTTGTACGAGTCATGGTCGAATTTGCCGCCGGCGTGAAGGGTTGTCATGACAACTTCAAGCGCCGAGACTTTTTGTTCCGGGTGCATTTCGGTTGGAATACCACGACCGTTGTCCGTGACGGTCACTGAGTTGTCCTTGCCGAGTTCCACGAGAATTGTGTCGCAGAATCCGGCCAGAGCCTCGTCTACCGAGTTATCGACTACTTCATAAACGGTATGATGCAGACCACGCTGACTGACATCGCCGATGTACATAGCCGGACGGCGGCGGACCGCCTCAAGACCTTCCAGGACCTTGATCGTGGTAGCGTCATAGGCATGCCCGGGGGCGGACTTGCCGGCTTTTTCTTTATTTTTCCTGGTCGACTCTTTCATAACCGTGGCCATTATTGCTGATTCCCTTTCTCGCCTCGGACTAACTGGATTCTTTTGACTACTCGTCCATGAGGCAAAGCATGTATTTTCTCAAGTATATTCTCTCTCTCCATCGACAGTTCCTGACGCCAGGTGTCATCGGCCACTGCGACAAAGAGAGTTCCGTCCTCAAATCTGATCGCGCTTGAAACGTTGGCAATGTTTTCACCTACAATTTCAGCCCAAGTTGACACAAAAGACCAACCGTAGTAACTCTTGGAAATTCCAAGCGAACTAACGATTTTATCAACAATCCCGCCGATCCGTTTCGGCTGATTGCGGCTATTCTGAGACGGCAGATTTATAACCATATTATCATAAAAAGATACGAAGTTTAATACCCTTTTGCAAGCAAAAAACATGGTCTATCTTATTGAATAGAAATACTTTACGCTACGTTGTAGTGCGCTGAGAATAAGTCGGGTGGGTGACTGTGGAGACCACGGAAGAATAGCCGGAAAACCGGTCAGAAATAAAAAACGACCGGAAGTTTCCGGCCGTTTTCTTCAGAATACTGCTGTGTGGGTTGGTAGCAGATTTTGATGATTTTCAACGACGTCGGATGGAGCCGGAGCCGGAGACATAACGATCAACCTGTTTTGGATTCCCGTAGAAAGTAATGTCACCACTGCCGCTGACTGAGCCGTTAAAAGACTCGGAAGCATAAACCTGGATATCCCCGGAGCCGCTCAGTCGGCAGTCAACCTCTTCGGCGATCAGATCACGAGTGTTTATGTTGCCGGATCCGGAGAGTTTTATCTCCAGATAGTCGACTTTCCCTTCGGCGCAAAGATCACCGGAACCGGAGAGCTTATACGAGAATTCTCCACCACTAAGGCCCTCGATCTCAACATCCCCAGACCCCGACAGAGACATAGATTCCAGACTGGGAATTGAGATTTCAATCCTCGGGCTTTTGCGTAAGCGAAACGATCCTTCGCTTTCTATTATCAGAGTCTTACCGCGCACCTTGATAATCATATTGTCAATGATGTTGTCATCACAGGTCAGTTCGACTTTTTGCTTTTTGCCAATTTTTATGAAGATATCCGAAGAGCCGGTTGATTTTACGCGATCAAATTTGTCAAGATCAAAGCTGACGGTCTCGATATTCCCGGAACCCTCTTCGGTTTTACCCCACCAGCTCCCCGCACTAACCTGCGGCGCAAAAAACTGTGATGTGAAGAACAGAGTAACAAAAGCAGTTAAGACGATTTTCCTACGCATGGACATTCCTCCGTATCCAAGATGATATCTGTTAATCTTGAATACGGAGAAAAAGTCCAAAGGTTTCGATGGAGTAGATCTTGCCTATTAAAAGGATTCCTGCTCAAACCGGTTCCACGTAGGTATGCTTGACCGTCTTGAGTTTCTTGCGCTTTGGATTCTTGACTGACGGGATGTAGAAATCAGGACCTTCTTTGCGGCGCATCCGAACGGTATAGTCCTGGCAACCTTCACAGCGCCGTATCTTCCCTAACGCTTCTTTCTTGATCATACGGCGACGACGGTGGGTGGGAGCAAAAATCGGTTCGCCAATTATCTTCCAGCCACGGAAAGGATCGTCATCGTCCAGAAATTTTACGCCGCCGATGACATTGTTGGTACCGGGTTCATAAAGAGTTGCCCCGGGGCATTCGATGAAGACGCAGTCATGAGGGATTGAATCATCATGGAAAGGCTGGGAGGTCTTCAGGTCGCTGGAGTTACAATTGAGACAGAGCAAAACTCCGTTTCGCTCAATCAGCTCCCGCCCACAGTTTACACACTGGCTCTTTTCGCCCATAGCCGCTCCCCAGACAGTATCAAAGGATTTAGAACAGACATGTTTCAACCTGAGATAATGCAAGCGGCTTGCCAGAACTGGCGATCTCATTTATCTCTCTCGCTAACAACAGCTTACACGTGTGTGCGGGCGTTCAGCAAGGTCAAAAAGCAGGTAACGGTATGGGGTTAGGCCAATTAGCAGTAGGTCAGGAGCCCCGCGCTCCTGACACTCTAGCCCACAAAAATGGGGGAAGATCACTCCTGACCTACAGTTCAACTCGTCAAAGGGCGGCGTAATATGGGGTTTTGACCCTGAAGTTGTTGGTTTAGGCCTTGTAGAGCAGTACCAGAGACCAACCTGCGGCCGAGATCGGCAACAGGGTCGTAAATGGGTAGGGCAGAAAAAGTGATCCCAGCCAGGCGACTATCACCGAGGGTATAACCAGATAGCGAAGGACCGAGAACAAGAGACTGAGCGCCTTCCAGACAGCCAGGACAACAATCACAATTGAGATTAGATAGAAGGCGAGCAGGCCGGATCGTCCGAACTGTTCTGCGATTACAGTGGCCAGATGGGCGAAAAGATCAAAGCCTTGCCCCACCAGAGCAGCCGTCGCTTCTATTACTTTGGCCAGAATCTCCATTTTCTTGTTCGGCCCGGTAGTGCTGTTTTATAGCCCGGGCGATTCTCCCCGATTGGCTTGAGAAGTATGGATCGTTTAATATTATTGGCGTCTAATCTGTTTAGATCCGTTAGTACATTTTAATATAATGCATACTACGGACACGGGCAAGTGGTCCTGTTGAAAAACCTGACTTATGTTATGGCAGGTCTTGATCCGCTTTTGGCGGATTGTGACCTGCCATCTTGCTGTCTGGCGTCGGGTCACACGCTCTACTAAAGTAGACCGCAAGACCCAACGCAACTTAGTATGAGACTATTAACGGGCAAATTCCGAAGGCAAACAGGCAGAAAAAAACCGCCCAATTGGGCGGCGTTCAAAGCAGAGAGTGATTTTGTATTATCCTCTAAAGAGCAGGAAGAGGGAGCTAAACGTCACCGTAACCGGGAGCAATGCAAAGAATGTATACGGCACAAAGAAAGAAGCAACAAAAGCCAGAGCAACAGCCGGCAAAACCAGATACTTTATAGTTGAAAAAGTAATCTTGGCCAGCCGGGAGATTATAAACAGCAGAAACGCGGCCACGGCAATGTAGGCCGCAATCAGGCCGTTTTCACCAAAATTCTGAATAATGAAGTTGCGAGCAACACCAATAATGCCGGAGTATTCTTCGGCCTTACCGGAAGCGGTCTCAGCTAATTGCTTGACCTGGTTGACTAATTCGACACTATTCATCTTCGACCTCTTCCAACGGTTCAATGGTGAGAGTTGACTCACCTACTCTTGTGAGGCCGTCCATGCGCGTGGTAAGGAAGTTCTTTGACGTAATCCAGCGGTGAGATACATCGAGAATCTCTTCCTGGTCTACATCGCTCTCCCAGTCGAGTACCACCTGATCGATAGATTGGTCATCCACCACCAGATCATCCATTGTCAAAACGAACTTAACTTTCATCGAGAAACGTCCTGGTCAATTGGTTTTCGCTTTGTTCTGTTCTGTGGATATGCAAGGGGGATGCCAATTCCTCGGAAGAATCAGCTGCAACCATAAGAGCTTAGCCAGTAACAACTTGGGGACCTCATTGGGAATTCTGATGGTCCCTGACTTGATTATCCTCTGCGGATGCTATGGGGACAAGACAATAGTCTGTGGGCATAAAAAAACCCGGCAGCCAAAAAGGCTACCGGGTCACGTATTACAGTTTCTTTGTTCGCAACTGTCTTACAAGGCAGAATCCAGGATTTCATTCATTTTCAGAAAAGCTAATGGGCGATAAGCTTCTCTGATCCGTCCTGTCAGGCCCACTCCCTGGGCGAGATAGCCGGATTCTACTATTGTTCAATCAGTTGCGAATTGCGTAGATTGGTACGTTTTTCTCTTTTAATTCAGTGGCTAAACCAGTGACTGCCATACTGTTTAGCCGTCAAATCACTCCATTGGCAATATCCTCCATGACTCAAACTAAATCACTCGGCGGTTAGAGGTTCAACGAGGGGGAATGGGAGTTACAATTAAAGTGCTTCGGCAATTTGAATACCAAATTGTGAGGGGCAGTGGAGATGGGATATTCTGCGCTTCCGCAGGCTCCACTATTGTTAATTTAACCTCCGAACTCGGATTTGGTCAAGACAAATTGTCTTCGGAGCAGATCCTGCGGCGGCAAAAATGATCCACGGTAAAGCCGATTTAGAGATAGCAGCAAATTTGTCTGACTTCATGTCAATAAATTAAGGCAGGTCTGAAGAATGAAGACAGACCTGCCCTACTGATTTACGGACAGTCCGGAGGAGCCGCTCCCCCACCGAAAAGGAAATCAACATAGTAGGTCAGATCAGTGATATCACTGGCACCGTCGTCGTTCATATCACCGGCCTCGGGACAAGGCGAAGCAGACCCTCCGGCGAACATAAAGTCAACGTAGAATGTCAAATCGGTTATATCTCTTGCGCCATCATAGTTAGCGTCCCCTCTGATCAGGCAACAGCAGACATCACCTATTCCATCGCTGTCGAAGTCGGATTGGGAAGGGTTAGGATGATTCGGGCAGTTATCGTCGGTGCAGGTTGAATTACCGTATCCGGGATCACCAAATCCATCACCGTCGGTGTCAGTGCAGGAATCACAGAAGTCACCTTGGCCGTCATTGTCGGCATCTGCTTGGTCAGGATTGGAAACTGCGGGGCAGTTGTCGTCGGCACAGGTATTACCGACAAAGCCGGGATCACCGAAACCGTCGTTGTCGATGTCGGTACACTGGTCACAACTATCCCCAATCCCATCAAGGTCGCTATCAATCTGTTGAGCATTGGCAATACCGGGACAGTTATCACAAGCATCACCGAGCAAGTCACTATCAGTATCCAGTTGATCCGTATTGGCCGTCACGATACAGTTGTCACATACATCTCCAACCTGATCAGAATCGGTATCTGTTTGGGAATTGTTTGGAATTGTCTCGCAGTTGTCGCACACATCTCCTACCAGATCGGAGTCAACATCTGACTGATCGGGATTGGCGACAAAGCGACAGTTATCCTCATCGTCCATGAGACCATCGCTATCGGAGTCAATGATCAATTCCATCGTCAGGTTTAACTGCTGATTACTGCTCATCATTATGATTGTA
>JAUXBO010000160.1 GCA_030619345.1 Candidatus Zixiibacteriota bacterium
TATGATTATTATCAGCCCGAAGCTTACATTCCCAATACTGATGTCTATATAGAAAAAGATACAGCTGTCAACGAGGATATTGATCGACTGCGCCTTCGCGCTACCGCCTCGCTATTGGATCGGGATGACGTAATTATAGTGGCATCGGTATCATGTATTTATGGTCTGGGATCGCCCGAGGAATACAAACGGCAGTTCATGGTAATTCGAAAGGGCGATCAGTTGGACCGTGACGAAATGATCCGTCGGCTGATAGATATTCATTATGTACGAAACGCAGTCGACTTCTCTCGCGGGAAGTTCCGAGTTCGTGGTGATACCATTGAGCTAATCCCAGCTTATCATGAGCATGCCTTCCGATTTGAATTTTTTGGCGACGAAATCGAGAGACTCACTGAAATAGACCCTTTGACCGGTGAAATACTGAGTGAAAGGGAGCGGGTATCGATCTATCCGGCCAAGCATTTTGTTACTTCCCCCGAGCAGCTTGAAGGCGCGATCAAGCTGATTAAAGATGAATTGGACGAGCGACTCGAATTTTTGCGCTCCAATAATAAGCTGCTCGAGGCTCAGCGTTTGGAATCGAGAACAAAGTATGATCTTGAAATGCTTCAGGAAGTAGGCTATTGCTCGGGTATTGAAAACTATTCTCGACACCTTACCGGCCGTGCGGAGGGAGAGCGCCCGTTTTGTCTGATAGATTTTTTCCCGGACAAGTTTCTGACGATTATCGATGAGTCACATCAGTCAATACCTCAGATTCGGGGGATGTTTGCCGGTGACCGCAGCCGCAAGGAAGTCTTGGTGGAGTACGGTTTTCGATTGCCATCGGCCCTTGACAACCGTCCGCTTTTTTTTGATGAATTTGAGGAGCTAACGCCGCACACGATCTATGTGTCAGCCACCCCGGCTGACTATGAATTGGAAAAATGCGAGGGAGTGGTGGTTGACCAGGTGATTCGACCGACCGGCCTGCTCGACCCGAAAATCATCGTGAAACCACTGGCAACGCAGGTAGATGACTTGTTAGAGCAGGTACGACTCAGGAAAAAGTCCGGCGAGAGAGTTCTGGTAACAACCCTTACCAAGCGAATGTCTGAGGACCTCAACGACTATTTGAACAAAATGGGTGTTCGCTCCCGTTATCTTCACAGTGAAATTGCCACCATTGAGCGCACAGCGATAATCCGTGACCTGCGGCTGGCCGAATTTGAAGTGCTGGTGGGCGTGAATCTGCTTCGCGAGGGTCTGGATTTGCCGGAAGTCTCGTTGGTGGCTATTTTGGATGCCGATAAAGAAGGATTCCTTCGTTCGGCCAGAGCGCTGATACAGACCGCCGGAAGAGCGGCCCGCAACCGCAACGGCGAAGTGATTTTCTATGCTGATAAGATCACCCGTTCTATGAAACTTGCCATTGATGAGACGGCCAGGCGTCGTGAAAAACAGATGGCCTACAACAAGAAGCACAATATTAATCCAGAAACAGTCTTTAAAACCAGAGACGAGATTTTGCGCTCGACCCAATTTGCAGATAGTAAAACCGAAGAGGAAGTTTCGTTTGAAAAGCCTGATAGTTTTATACGGATGAGTGGCGAGGATCAATTGGGCTTTTTGATGCAGGCGATGAAAAAATCGGCCGACAATCTGGATTTTGAAACAGCCGTGATAATCCGTGATGAAGCCGCCCGGTTGACCGAAAAGCTAAAAACGAGAAAACAAAAAAGGCGTTAGAGCGTTTAAGTAATGAAGATGAGACCTGAATTCGAATATAAGGTTGATATGAGAAAACCAAGTTTTTTATTAGCTCTACTATTTGTTCTGTCGGCCTTTGTTGGCTGTGAGGAGAAGGACGTAACAATTGTGTCCGATGAGGAAGAACTGCTGAGCTATATGGAACTGAGTGAAGATGCGCTCGGCCTTTTCAGTTTGGACAGCCTGGACACTCTTGAATATACAATTCCGTCACGTCCTGGACGGTATCAAGAAGTGGTCGATTCCATCAAACGATTTATCACTGTTTCGCTCAGCAAGTCGACCGTTAAAGCCGGGGCGCTCGGAGATGTTCGTGAGGCAATTGTCAACGTTTCGGACGAGTATTATATAACGATTAACAAGATCAAGTCGACTGGGACATTATCAAAACCTGAACTACGCGTGCTGACTCGGAATGGACATTTCTTGAAACTCGGCGATGATTCCCGGCCATTCATTGGGTGGAAACTGTATGGTTATTCCGGATACAATCATGTTGGCTTGTCTATTCCAGTCGCAGTCGATCTAAAAGACAGTGCCGGGCAATCGAGCTTTACAGGTGATGCCAGACTTTTCAGGTCGTCCCCCTATGATGATAACTTCCGTACCATCCCGACTATCAAACTTGAAGATATGACGCAGGTAAGTCCTTCCAGCCTGCTAATTATTAATGCCGCTTCCGATACGACTGCTACAATGAAGGTCTTCCAAACTTTTGTTTCCGCGGAGACAGCCTCGGGTCATTACTATGAAAAAATGGATTCAGTTACGCTCTACCATACGACCGACACGATCAGGGCTTTGCCGGGGACAGATCAGCTGTGGAATACGATAAATTTTGTCAGCTTTGATTTTATCAATGAATGGCCAACGGCAAGAGCCTTTTGGTCGATCCCTTACCGGACCAAGCCCTGAGTATTTAGTAGGTCGAATCGCCTGTCGGTTCGACGAAATGGATACTACTGTATTACGCGCAAAGATTGTCGAACGTCAGGGCGTTCGACCTACTGTCTGGTGGACTGCGTGGATGGCGGCATTATTTTTGTGCTAAACAGTTGTATCTGCTCTTTTTGTTGAATTCTCTTTACTATTCCAAGTAATACATCTATACAGTTTGGTAAGATATGTAGGATTTGTCAGATCAATCATACAAGGAGGTGTATTATGAAGGGACCTAATCTCAGGCTCATGCCGGCGTTACTTATTATGGTGATGGCGCTCGGTTTGATTGGCTGCGGGACACAGATACCGTCGGGCCACCGGGGTGTGTTTTACGCCAAGTTTGGCGCTGGAACAGAAATGGGTACAATCTACCAGGAAGGTTTCTCCTGGCATTTGCCATGGAACGGCATGTTTGTTTACAAAGTCCAGTTGCAGGAAAACAAGGAGACCCTGAACGTTCTTTCGTCCGATGGTGCGACCATTCGGATGGAGTTCTCGGTTCTCTACCGACCCATCATGTCGAAGCTGGACTCCCTGCAGATAGGGATCGGCCCGAACTATTATAGTGTGTCACTCGCTCCGGCTATGCGGGGGACAGCCCGATCCGTGGCCGGTCGCTTTACTCCGGAAGAGATCTACTCCACCAAACGTGAGGAGTTATCTGCAGCTCTAATTGCCGGACTTCAAGAAGCGATGGCTGACAAATTCATTGAAATAGAAAATGTCGTCATCAGGGATGTTCAGATTCCACAGAAAATCTCAGAGGCGATCAATTTCAAGCTGACGGCTGAACAGGAATCTCAGAAGATGAAGTTCACAATTGAGAAGGAAAGGCTTGAGGCCGACCGTAAGCGGATTGAGGCTCAGGGTATTGCTGATTTCCAGAAAATCGTCAGTGCCGGTATTACATCCTCCTTGCTGAGGTGGAAGGGGATCGAAGCTACTCTTAAGATCGCCGAATCACCCAACACAAAAGTGATAATAGTGGGTAACGATGCTGGAAGTCTGCCGGTTATACTCGGTGGTGACGGGAAGTAACGCAATTGTAAAGTACAAGAATCCCAAAGACTCGCCGGAGTTCAATCGGCGGGTCTTTTATTTTATAAGCCGTTTCACGAATTCCTGAAAAGAGGTCCGGGCCAGATTTCCGGATTGTCGTTCGACATCGGGGGAGTAGTTGGTCGTTCCGTTTATATCGTAAGTATAGACCGATCCGGCCTGACTTTCCACAAATTCAAATCCAGCCATATCAAATCCAACGGCCTTTGAGATTTCGATATACTTATCGACCAGCGGATGCTCAAAGGAATCTATCCACTCAAACAGCGAAGAATCAGAATCGGGAGCGCCTGATTTTCCTTTCGCCTGATCAATGCGACAGGCATCGGCGGGGCAGAGTTCAAAACCCTGTTCGCAGGAACTTCTGAAAGCGTACACGAGTTTGCCATCAAGGATTTCGACCCGCGTGACAACATTCCCTTTTGGTTCGATATACTCCTGAACATGTAGGATGCTATCAGGCGAGTGCTCCACACTATCTGAGAGCAAATACTCCGACAGGTGTGCGAGAGTGTCGAATTTCTTGATCCCTAATCCCTTCCCGGAGCAGTTATGTTTGGTCAGCACGGGGAAAGTAAGATTTCGGGCGGCTTTATTCAACGCAGTCATATCAGAAGAAAAGACGCATTTGGGATACGAAAGTCCGTGCCGCTTGAGCAGACGGTACTGTTCGACTTTGCTCATTTCGTAGTTCATGGTTGGCAGCGGATTGATAACCCGGCGGTTGTATGATTGCAGGTACTCAAGATACTGTTCGCCGTTGATCAGGGCCTGGGCATTGCCCCTGGTGTGGCTCGATGGTGATATCCGGTTGAGATACAGAATGTCATCCGGGGGTTGACTGAGGTCGAGTTGGTGTTGGGCGATGAAATTCAGTCGATAGGGAACTGATATTTCATCAAGAGCCGTGACAAAAAAAGGAAGCCAGTCCTCGTTCTCATATATAATTTCAATCATTGCGCATATATCTTTCTATCTGCTGCGTGTGAGCTCGTTCATGCCAGAGCGCTCGCCTTACAATCTTGCGGGCCGACCAAAGTTCCTGTCGCCTTTCGCATATCAAATCGCTGTTGACCATGAGCGGCAGTTGGATGAGCAAGTGTGACCGGACCTGAGACAATCGTTCTCTAACATCTGTTACGAGTTCGTTGCGGTGAAAGGCCAGATCAAGCGCCTCAAGATACCACAGTTCCGCGGTGGCAATATGATTGAGCACGCCCATGATGTTTTCTCTTATCTCGCCGTGAACCGGCCGTTCCAATTGGGAAGCATCTGCCGTTTGAATTACGGCCAGTAAATCATTTCTCGTGCATTCCAGCAGCCAAGCGATATGATCGGCATCTTCCGGTGTTACCACACGCTTATCATCTTCGAAAAAAGCATTTATGAAGTATTGATCGTCAACTGAGTTCGCTTCATGCACCTGAACTATCTCGAATTTTGTTTGATCATCGGCAGTCTCATGCAGGAAGCCATCGCGCCAAATCAGATAATTGTCGATGGCATCCCCGAGTCCTTTCTCCGCTTCAACTCGGCTCTTACCGGCGCTGAAACAACCGGGGAGATCAAGTACGAAAGCTACCCAATGCTGCCTTTCGATCTTATCGATTCCGACACGATAGATCATTCGCTATATCTTTCCCGATTCCGAACTTTGGTCTTCTTCTTTGGCGGCATATAACTTTCCGAGGAATGCGTAATTTCAAATTTGAGTTAATATCTGTTTTGTGGGTCCCGTTTGTCAAGTGGGAACAGTTATCGTAGCAGGATCATCTTGCGTGAATGGCTTTCATCGCCAACTCTGAGGCGATAGAAATAGAGACCGCTGGCGGCCGGTTGCCCATCCTGATTTTGGCCGTCCCAGATTACTGTATGAAAGCCGGCAGAAAGCGACTCACGGTCTATCAGCGTGCGAACTCGTTGACCGAGGATGTTGAAAAGATCGAGAGTCACCTTGCCACATTTAGGAAGAGCAAACGCTATGCTCGTTTCCGGGTTGAACGGGTTGGGATAGTTCTGTCGCAGCGCAATTCGAGTAGGCAGCAAGCTGCGTTCATCATTAGTGACGTCGGTTGGAAGTAACAGGATATAGTCGATCAGGTGTCGGGCATTGATCGGATTCATATACCAGAGATGAAAACCGAACAGGTAAGTGACGGCGCCTCCGTATTCGGTAAGAACTCCTACCGGTTCGCCTTCAATTCTCGATGAAGCCGGAAACTGTGACCGAAAGAGATGACTTGTGGCTGCGGAATCACGTGGAACAAAAGTCGAGACAGCTGGAGCGTAGCCCTCGGGCCAGAGCGACAGAAGAAACGGAGTGAAAAAACCTTCGGGGTATTGA
>JAUXBO010000235.1 GCA_030619345.1 Candidatus Zixiibacteriota bacterium
AAGTGCTATGCCTATAACGGTCTGGGCGATGGCTGGGTGGAGTTGATACCCGAAGGATCGGATGTGATGACCATGGTGGGAACCAAGACGATATTGGTTGGCCGATCTGATCGACTATACGCCTTTGATCCCGAAGGCGACCTCACTGATGTTGACGAGGATAACCCTGTTGCGAATCTGCCGCGCGTCCTCAGGTTAGCGCAGAATTATCCTAACCCATTCAATCCAGCAACAGTAATCGAATTCGATTTGTCAAAACGAACACATGTCTCAATCGCTATTTTCAACATGCTTGGACAGAAGGTGATAGAGTTGGCTGATGAAGAATATCCAGCGGGGAACCATCATATTACATGGGATGGTATTTCGTCCAGCGGTCAGAGAGTCTCGACGGGTATCTATTTCTATCGTCTGACAGCAGAAGACTTCATCGATTCCAAGAAGATGCTGTTGTTGAAGTAGGCCGAAAAAACGGTTACAGTTTGGTCACAATAGAGTGTGAGTCTATAAGCCACTATGCGAGTATGGGCATCAGTCAGGCAATGCCTGTTCAATTTCCTCCCCCCCATCAAATCTCCGGTGAATCAGAACTGTCTCTTGTGCGAAATCAAAATCCAGAGGACAGATGATAACATCCTGTTGGATTTGCCATTCAGCTCAGCAATGGTCTCGACAGCGGGTGCGTGGAAGGAATGACGCGATTGGATAACTTGAGGACTTTTGCTGTTCATGGATATCTGTCTCGAATAAAGGACAAAAAGAGAACCGACAACGCCATTCAGGCGCTGTCGGTTCCCATTATCAACTAATAGAACCACGAAGAGGAACGATTGTTGCTACTTGAGCAAAATCATCCTCATCGTTTCCACAGCTTCATCAGTAGTCAAACGATAGAAATATACACCTGATGAGTGACTCGAAGCATCCCAGGTAACAACATGGTTCCCGGCAGGGTAGTATCCGCTAGCGAGCGTGGCTACTTTCTGTCCGGCTATGTTGTAGATATTGAGCGTTACACCAGATGACCGGGGTAATCCGAAAGATATGCTGGTCGTCGGGTTGAACGGATTGGGATAGTTCTGGTCCAGTACGAGTTCTGATGGCAGCAAGTTGGCCCCTTCATTGTCGAACTTGAAGACCGGACCGCTCTCGCACACCTTGGTAACCACGTTGGCACCGGCGTCATAAGTGTTGGTAGCATGAGTGACGTTGGTGACTTCATAGCACCATTCTCCGCCACAGTTCTTTGTTTTCAGAGTTGTCAGGGTAACAACACCATCAGAACCGGTAACACCACTGAGTGATTGGGTGGTATTTCCGGTGACCGAGACGTAGACAGTCGCTCCTGCAACCGGAGCGTTGTCACCGTCAAAGATCGTCACTGTTCCTCGTCCCGTGCAATTCCGTCCGTTCGTAAACCTCCAGACTGTAATGTCATGCACGTGCATGGTGCCTTCTGGCTGTTCCTCAACAGCAATGTAGTCGATCTTTGTTTCAGTGTCGGAACCATAAGCATTGGTGGCGATCAGCGACACCGTGTAGGTTCCGAATGCCGGATAAGTATAGGATGGGTTCTGCTGGGCAGAGGTTCCAATCCCGTCACCGAAATCCCAATTCCAACTGGTCGGTCCGTTGGAAGAAAGATCGGTGAAATCAACAGTTAGCGGTTCATAGCCGGTGGTCGGGCTGCCCGAGAAATCTGCCACTGGCGGGTCATTGCTTGGAGCCGTTACATCAATATAACCGTTCTTCGTCTCCGTGTCAGAACCGTAAGCGTTGGTCACGGTCAGCGAAACCGTATATGTACTGGCGGTAGTGTAAATATATGATGGGTTCTGTTGCGTAGAGGTTCCGACACCGTCACCAAAATTCCAACTCCAGGTGGTTGGACTATTGGTGGAAAGGTCAGTAAAGTTGACCGTCAATGGTGCATCGCCTGAGGTCGGCGCACCGGAGAATGCCGCTGTCGGAGGATCCTCGTTCGGTCCCACCGCGTCCAGCGCTTTCTTGGCACTGACGATCCCGGTACCCACGTACGTAGTACCGAGGTACGGGGTACTGTTATTGACCATAATGTCGAATTTCTCAGGACCGGTCAACGATGGATCTTTGGATTCCAGCAAACCGGCAACGCCTACCACATGAGGGCAGGACATTGAGGTGCCGGACATAGTCGAAATGTAATCACCCGACGGATCATCCGAATTGTGATAGGTGCTCAGTATGTCAACGCCCGGTGCGGCGATGTCAACCCAGGTGCCGTGGGTGGAGAAACTGGCGGCATAACCGGTTTTATCGGTTGCACCCACATCCAGACAGTCTTCGCGACCACCCAGGTAATCGTAATTGGTAGTTCCATCATTACCAGCGGCCACAATGATCATTACATCGTGGGCCAGCAGGTTGTCGGTCGCGGCTGGCATCGCACCGTAAGATGAAGATCCCCACGAGCAGTTTACCGCTGCGACATTGACACCCTTATCAACCATCGTAGCAACATAGAACATGGCTTCAGCACAATAGTCCATGTGCACTAAGCCGCCGCGACGAGTCATGTATCCGACCCGAAGG
The DNA here is from genome assembly GCA_030619345.1 of Candidatus Zixiibacteriota bacterium. Classification (GTDB taxonomy): domain Bacteria; phylum Zixibacteria; class MSB-5A5; order GN15; family FEB-12; genus JARGFS01. The sequence goes on from JAUXBO010000235.1 coordinate 2,572, forward strand.
CACATGATCTTGACTCCGTTGGCAGTATAATTAGTAGTGCCATCATTCCAGCCGCCGGCCACTCCGGCAACGCCGAAGGTCGGGTCGTTATTGGTAATCGCCGCGATTGTTCCCGCGACATGAGTACCGTGACCACCGAAATCCGAGGGATCATTGTCGACCCCACCGCAATCACTATCGGTACACCTGTCAGCCACTGACACGAAGTCCCAGCCGATAACGTCATCAACAAAGCCATTGTTATCGTCATCAACACCGTTTGAGGGAATTTCTCCCTGGTTGACCCAGATGTTACCGTTGGTGACATTGTCATCAGGTCCCGGCGGATCGGTTCCACCCAGATCATAGTGATAATAACGCACACCGCCATCGATTACGGCGCAGACAACATCGGAACTGCCGGTTTCATCATCCCAACCCTGATCTGCTTCGACACCGTAGGTATCCCAGTAATGCCATTGGTCATACGGGAATTCCGGCGGCGGGTCATCATAGTACTTGTCGTTGGGGGTAGCGGACATATAATGCATGGCGATCGGTTCGACTTTTTCGACAAACGGAAGTTTGCGATACTCGTCCATAACCTGATCTAAGTCGCCCGACTCAAAGAATATTTTGTAGTACCTGGTCAGTGTTTGTTCTGTGGGCTTGGCGCTCTTATCCATGCGGGCACCTGGAAACTGCCGGGCAAAACTGCTGACACCGTATTTTTCGCCGATTTTGTCAGCTTCTCGATTGCCCGTAACGGCGAAGCCCGCCTGTCGCGAGGCATTGATCTGGGGTGTCCCTTCGTTAATAACAACGATGAACTTATTCTGGGCAAACCCAGCAAAGGACGGACCGAATTCACGCTCCACCTTCAGCACGTTTTCGGCCATAGCACTGCTCATCAGTAGCAGGCTCAACAAAAGGGCAGCAATGGAAATCTTCTTCATAGCTTCTCCCATGGGTAAAAAAATGAGTAAAAGATGATGAATTCTCCCGTAACCTCTTTTCAATGCCCTCTTTTCAATGACTTTCTTTCAGTGACCTCCTTTCAGATAGCATAATCCACCAGCAATCGGTGAGCAAATTATGTTAGTAGTTGGAATATCCAGAATTTCCTTGGCAGAATAGTCTGGACTAGTTTGCCTAACACAATTTTTTTCTGATTGTAAAGAGCGAGTTCTTTTTAGTGTTCTGTTAGAGCCTTTGTTCCGGCTTGTTCAGACGCACACCATCCCAATTTTTAACAATAATGCCAGATGTAATAATTGTCTACAACATTCCGCAACAAACTCAAAAAACGAGCCCGAAACAAATTTACTGCAGGTGCCATTTGTATCTTGTTGCCCACATTATCATCGGTGGATGCAAGGTCTGCCTCTACGCGAGGTTAGTGAATACAGGCTGGACGGGGGTATTATGCCCCCACCCCTGCCTTCGTAAGCCTATATCCCCCACTAAGACCGAATAACGTGACACTATTTTTGATAATGATTTGGTTACAGTTTACAGTATTGGGTTCGCTGTAAATGTTATTGAGTCGATCAAGGGGGGCACTACACTGCTACTCCCCGCAAGCTTTTTTTGATTCAAAACCGGGTTCACCACACATATTTTTCCCACTTTTCAAATCATTATTCAAATACTCATTTACAATGTTTACCGGATCATTGTTTGAAGTTCCCATAATGACCTGAATACCGTTTTGTTCAAATAAATTAATCGCTCGCCCCCCCATTCCTCCAGCAATAATAAGGTTACATCCCATCTCACTCAACCACGCAGGGAATGTCCCCGGTTCATGCGGGGGAGGT
>JAUXBO010000260.1 GCA_030619345.1 Candidatus Zixiibacteriota bacterium
CCCCAGTAGTTCTGTTAAGAATAGTGCGATCAATTCACAGATTTGATGACCAAATCGCATAAAATGGGGCAATAAACCAGATGGCCCCGCTATGTAAACTTTTTTTACTAAAAGACTTGCGGTAAATATGCGAATTTTGTAATTTTTTCTGATTTCGGTCTGGGCCGGTTTAAATTATTGAACTGTTTGGCCGGCATATACGTTTGTATATAAACTACTTAACTATAAGAGTGTGGTTGCTATGTGGAAACGATTTAGCGCTCCGATTGGCGTTTTCTTACTATTTCTAATTATCCTGACTTCTTCATCCTTGGCTCGCATGTCAATGGAGGCCAGTGACTACAAAGGATTCCAGTCAACGGCGGCTGCGCCGGCCGACTGTATTACCGTTCATAAAGTGGGACGTATTTCTCTCTCGGTAACAAACACCGGGAATTTCGGAAATAATGAGGTTTCGGGAACGGATTTTCTCACCGGCGAAGCTACTACATCGTGCGAATACCCTAAAGGTTCAGGGATTGAATATCTCTATCTTGGCGTTTTCTGGGTCGGTGCCGTATCGGGTCGCGACACGCTTGTTTCCATCGGAGCCGACGGATGGCAGCGTGGGGCGAGAGAGCTCTTTCCAGATGAATCGCCTCTCGGAGAACTAACCCACCGCTCACTTATCGATCCAACTTCGCCCGAGTTTATTGGCGCAATTTCCGAGAACGATGTCATTGCTGTCTATCGTGACACACTGACGGCCGGAATTCCTAACGACGAAGTGGACAATCGCCCGCATCGACCACTTTTCATAAAAATCGACGAAAGCTCTTACTCCTGGTCCTATTCGTATGCTGAAGATTTTGTACTTTTTGATTATAAGATCAGCAACGAGGGATTCAATCGACTCGATGAAGTTTATATGGGTATCTACGTGGATGCCGACGTTGGTGAAAATTCCAGTTGTGAAACAGAACAGTGCTGGACCGATGATATTTGTGGTTTTGTCCACGCTGTACCGGAGACTACCCGTTCCGGCTGTGCTTATATCGACACTGTGAATATCGCCTGGATCGCGGACAACGACGGTGACCCCGGAGACAACGGCCCTTACGACAATACGTCGGCCACCGCCGTGACGGCCACTCGAATTGTCAGAACTCCATCGGAGAAGCTCGAAGTATCATTCAACTGGTGGATAAGCAACGGCAATGCGACCCTCGACTTCGGGCCCCGGGAAAAGGCGGGTATGGGTCGACTTAAAGAAGATTTGTATCCGTTGTCCCACGGAGGACTGGGTACGCCATCCGGTGACCGAGCAAAGTATTACTTCATGCGCAACCAGGAATTTGATTACGATCAGATCCTGACCGCCAATATCCAACCCAGTGACGAGCTCTGGCTGGCTCCCAACAATCCGGCCCAGGCGCTGAATTTTGCCGATGGATTCGATACCCGTTACCTGCTGTCGTTTGGTCCGTTCAAAATTGACCCGGGTGAAACACTTCCCCTCTCCTTTGCATACGTAGCCGGTGAAAACTTCCACACTAACATAGATAACGCTGCAGACTTTCTGGACAGTGAGGCTGGCAATTATGATCCGCTAAAATACTACGCTAATCTTAATTTTGAAGACCTCACCACCAACGCCCGGTGGGCATCGTGGATCTATGATAATCCCGGTGTGGATACCGACGGCAGTGGTTTTAGAGGCAAATTTATTGAGTGTGTCGCGGCACTTCAGGTCGACACCATTGTCAGTGGCGTGGACACTACTTTCGACACCCTCCTTTTTGTGGTCGACACAACATTTATTACCGGTGACGGTGTTCCGGACTTCCAGGGTGCTAAGCCGCCGCCGTCTCCTGAATTCTGGATTTATCCTGAAGTCGGAAAACTCACCATCCGATTCAACGGGCTTCGATCCGAAACGACTCCGGACGAATTCCTTAAAGTCACCGGCGAATCACCACTTGACTTTGAAGGTTACCGCGTCTACTATGGCCGTGATGAAAGAGATGGAAGCTACCAACTGTTTGCGTCTTATGATCGTGAAGATTACAACAAGTATGTTCTCACTCTTGATGTATCGACCGGCAACGAAGTGTTTGTCTTATACGACACCCCGTACACAATCGACGAATTACGTGCGCTCTATGGCGACCCTGGGAATCCTCAGGCATTTGAGCCTCTGAAATTTACCAGGTCCAACCCATTCTTCTATTCCGATTCAGTCTTCTATTTTGCCCCGCAGGATTTCAACACCTCCGAATTTGGCATCACGACTAACATTTTCAAAATATATCCCGACCAGCCTTATCCTTCAACGCTTGTTCCGGAGGACGCCAATCCGGATGAGCTTACGGAAGACGGCTATTTGAAATATTTTGAATACACGGTTGAGATACCAGACCTTCTGCCAACAGTGGGATACTGGGTCGCGGTCACCGCATTTGACTACGGTTCTCCAGCATCCGGCCTTCCTTCACTGGAGTCTTCAAAAACTGTGGTTGGCCGATTTGCCTACGCCCAGAATACTGCCAGTCAAATCACTGAGAGTAATGCTGACGTCTTTGTTTATCCTAACCCATATCGAATTGACTCCGATTACCGGTCCTCCGGATATGAGGGTTTGTCCAGAGTGGATCGCGAGTTAGCCGATGATCGTGTGCGAGCTATCAATTTCGCCAATGTCCCGCCGAACTGTATTGTTAGAATATATTCTCTTGACGGTGACTTAGTTCGAGAAATTGAGCATAACGCCGACCCGAGTGACCCCGACGCAACTCACGTTGAATGGGATATGATTACACGCAACACCCAGCTGGTCGTTTCAGGCTTGTACTATTGGGCGGTTGAAGATCTTGATTCTGGAGAAATCTCTATGGGCAAGCTGGCAATCATCATGTAATCTGTATTTATGAAACTTTGGATACAAAATACGGGTCGATTCAAATTGATAGTTTGGTCGGCCCTCTTTGTTTTGGCGACGTCAGCGCACGCTCGCGAACCGGTCAATCCGAAACTCGAACGACATGATCTCGCAAAAAGTGTCGGACTGGCCAACGCCGAGCAACCGCTCGTCGAGTACACAGTTCATAACCAGGGTATGATCCAATTGGCGGTGGCCAATAATGGGACCTTTGGAACCTTCGGCTCAGCGGTACCCGATCCATTCACCGGACAGGCTATTCCCTCCTGCATCTATCCCAAAAACTCTGATATCGTGTTTTTGTGGGTTGGCGCTCTATGGGTGGGAGCAATTAAGACACGAGATACGCTTGTCTCTTGCGCCACTGAAGATTTTTACGACGTTAGCGAATTCTGGCCCGACCCATTGTTAGCGACCGACCCTCAGTACACCGATGGCTTTTTATACCGGTCGATTGATATCAACTCTCATTTCTATTCTCCGGATGCTTACTCTGAGGAAGACATCATCTGCAGCTACGTTGATACGGTAACCGATGTCAACATGACCGGCATTGACAACATAGACAATCGTCCACACCTTCCGCTGGGCATAAAGGTCGATCAGATCAGTATGGCCTGGAGTTACCCGTATGCCGATGATTTCATTCTCTTTGACTACCGAATAGAGAATATCGGTGTCGAGGATTTGGAAAACGTATATCTGGGAATATTTGTCGATGGTGATGTCTGGCACACAACGCGTAACGGTCCTGAAGGCTGGAATGATGACATTGTGGGTTTCTATCGCGACCACCCCTCGCAATGGGCGTCGGAGGAATGCCCATTTCGTGATACGATTAATGTCGCCTTTACAG
>JAUXBO010000164.1 GCA_030619345.1 Candidatus Zixiibacteriota bacterium
AAGCTATTTTACTATCTCAAGGCACTCAACTTCAAAAAAGAGGGTTGAGTTTGGCGGAATCATCGCACCCATTCCCTGAGAGCCATAAGCCAGTTCCGGAGGAGAAAGCAGCAGACGGGTGCCGCCCACTTTCATTCCGGGGATACCCTCATTCCAGGCCGCTATCAACCGTCCGGGAATTGAAGTCGTAAAAGGCTGATTGGTGTCTTTAGAACTCTGAATCTTTTTCCCTTTTTTGCCATCGTCACCAACCAACCAGAGCGTATAGTGCATCTTGACATTGCTGCCAGCGATAATCTCGTCCCCTTCACCGACCACCAGGTCGACATACTTTAGACCGGTCTCGGTAACAATCCAATCCGGTTCTTCACTTTTAGCTTTTGCGGTATCTTTTTCCACCTTTTGGACTTCCTCAGCTTTCTCAGGTTTGTCAGGCTGCTCGGCGGTCTCTTTGTCCCCAGCCCAGACCAGGGCAACGGCCAAAGCCAGCACACTCATGAATACAATAATTCTCTTCATTCTGGATTTCTCCCACTTATAATTATTAGACCAATATTGTTTCTTGTCTTTTGGCTCCGGTCGATACTATCCGAATCTGTACTTCCAGATCGTCAGCAATAAAACGCAGATAACTTTGAGCGTTCTCCGGAAGGTCATCGAACCGCGTAATACCGGTTGTATCGCAGTTCCAGCCATCAACACTCTTGTATACCGGCTTGACATGACTTAGTTCCGCCAGATCGAGCGGTACATTACTGAGACTCTCACCATTCAGAGTGTAACCGATGCAAACTTTTATTTTGCTAAAGCTGTCGAGCACGTCGAGTTTTGTTACGGCGATTGAATCAACTCCGTTGATTCTAACGGCATGTCTCAGAGCGACCAGATCCAGCCAGCCACAACGCCGAGGACGGCCAGTGGTAGCACCGAATTCGTCGCCGATATCCCGGAGTTTTTCCCCGGATGAATCCATCAATTCAGTTGGGAAAGGTCCCGCCCCTACTCGGGTTACATAAGCCTTTACAACTCCAACCACTTCATCGATAACCTTGGGACCCAAGCCCAATCCGGTAAGCGCTCCGCCTACGGTCGTGTTTGATGAAGTTGCATAAGGGTAGGTTCCAAGATCAACATCAAGCATGCTTCCCTGGGCGCCTTCGAACAATACAATCTTGCCGTTTTTCATAGCCTGAGTCAATTCGAGGGAGACATCGCAAATCAGTTTCTTAAAGAGCGGCACCAGTTCTTGAAGTTTGTCAAAGGTTCGGTCGATATCTGCTCGTTCATCATCAGAACCGGTCAAGTACTCGGCTTTGATCTTGAGTTGATGTTCAAGCCGCTTGCGAAGTCTGTCGGGAGCAAACATATCCGCCACACGGATACCGTTACGGGCGACCTTGTCGACATACGCCGGACCTATCCCACGCATGGTCGTTCCGATTGAGTCTGTTCCCCGGTTTCGTTCCTCTACGGCATCAATCAGCTTATGGTATGGCAGGACCAGATTTGCAGCCGATGAGACAAAGAGGCGTCCCGAGTAGTCAATCCCTTTTTCGGTCAGGAAATCAAGCTCCTCTTTCAGTGCGAACGGATCAATGACTACACCGTTACCGATATAACAAATCTTGCCCGGATGGATGATCCCCGACGGGATCAGGTGCAAGACGTACTTGGTGTCACCCACTATAATCGTGTGACCGGCATTGGCGCCACCCTGCGAACGAGCAATGACGTCCGCTTTTGAAGCCAGCAGATCTACGATCTTCCCTTTGCCTTCGTCACCCCATTGACAGCCTACTACTGCTACATTCTTGTTCATAATCTATGCCTTAACGGTTTACTTATTATCTTCTACTAATCGAAGGGCCGAATTTACGAGGTCCGCTTTCCCCTGTCCGGAGAGAGTGGAAAACGCTATCGTCGCCACCCCAAGAGCTTTTTCCACCTGTTGGATTTTTCTGTTGATCTTGTCACGGCTCAATTTGTCCGACTTGGTGATAACCACCAAAACCGGAATCTCCCGTTCGGCCAGCCAATCGACTAACTGGACGTCCTCTTCGGTTGGTTCCCGGCGACAATCCAGTAACAGAAAAAGTCCAATCAAGTCGGCTGCCTGATTCAGGTAATCTTCGATCATCTTCCCCCAACTCTCTCGAATTGAGCGCGATACTTTCGCGTAACCGTATCCCGGCAGGTCGACCAAGTAGAATTTTTCGTTGACCAGAAAGAAATTCAACGACCTCGTTTTTCCCGGAGTCGTTGACACTTTGGCCATCTTCTTGCGTCCAACCAATTTGTTGAGCAGCGAAGATTTTCCAACATTGGAGCGTCCGGCCAGAGCAATCTGTACCCGGCGATCTTTGGGAAGTTGATCGAGTTGAAAGAACGAACCGATAAACTCGCAGGTGGTTATCTTTGCTATGGTCGCACCTCTTTGTAACTGCTTCCAAGAATCTTATCCAACCTCTACCTGTTGCGAACCATCTGTCCGGACCTGCCTCTCATCTGTCTGGTACCACTGTTGGGCATTGACACCAGGGTGAGCTTCAAAACATCAAAAACTGTTCTGACGTAGTTGATCTTAAGTCCTTCGAGAAGGTCGGCTTGAAGTTCCTCGATATCTTTGCGATTTTTTTCCGGAACAACAAGCTTGGTGATATTCTGACGTTTTGCGGCCAGGAGTTTTTCATTGAGACCACCAACTGGAAGCACATCTCCGGTCAGGGTGATTTCCCCGGTCATGGCGATGTCGGTTCTAACTTCGGTATCCGTCAATGATGACAGAATCGCCGTTATCAACGTAACACCTGCCGAAGGACCTTCTTTTGGCACCGCTCCTTCAGGGATGTGTATATGCAAATCAAGTGTCTCAAAGAAATCATCTTTGAGACCAAACATGAGCGCGTGTTTTCTGATAAAAGACAATGCCGCGGTAGCCGACTCTCGCATAACATCCCCAAGAGAACCAGTAAGCGTGAGTCTGGCCTTGCCGGTCATTGGCACCACTTCTACCGGGAGAACATCACCGCCCACCTCGGTCCAGGCGAGTCCGACCGCGTAGCCGATCGTGGGACGAGTTTTGATATTGGTTCCCATGTACCTTGGAGCGCCGAGCAGTTTGTTCACTTTGGCTTTGTTGAAACTTATTTTGCGAATTCGTTTTCCTTCAGCCAGACTCACCGCCGACTTGCGCAATAATGCACTCAATTGACGTTCGAGCTCACGAACACCTGCTTCACGAGTGTAATGTCCAATGATCTCATACAGGGGATCATCTTTAAAGATTATCTCAACCTTATCAAGACCAATCTCGCTGATCAGTTTTGGGATTAGGAAGCTTCTGGCAATTTTGACTTTCTCAAAATCAAGATACCCCGGCAGACGGATTATCTCCATGCGGTCGCGCAACGCCGGAGGAATATTGGCTGTTCCGTTCGCCGTCGTTATAAACAAGATGTCAGACAGGTCGTATTCTACTTCAAGATAGTTGTCCGCAAAACTGTTGTTCTGCTCGGGATCGAGCACTTCGAGCAAAGCCGAAGATGGGTCACCCCGGAAGTCCTTGCCGACTTTGTCGATTTCGTCAAGGAGGAAAACCGGATTGGATGAACCGGCCTTTTTCAATAACTGGATTATACGACCGGGCATGGCACCGATATAAGTCCTTCGGTGACCGCGTATTTCAGCTTCGTCATGCACACCTCCCAATGACATCCTAACAAATTCGCGATCAAGCGAACGAGCTATCGAACGTCCCACCGAAGTCTTCCCTACTCCGGGCGGGCCGACCAGGCAAAGGATGGGGCCCTTTACTTTTCCAGCCAGACGGATAACGGCCAGGTGTTCGAGGATGCGCTGTTTTGGTTTGTCCAAACCATAGTGATCACCATCAAGAATGGCCCGGACTTCCTTAAAATTGGTTCGGTCGGTCGTATATGAGTCCCACGGCAGGTTTAGAATCCATTCCAGATAACTTCTGACCACGCCCGATTCCGCAGAATAGGGATGCATCTTCGACAGTTTCCGGATCTCCTCTTCCGCTTTGGCTCGCACCGGTTCTGGGAAGTCATGGTTCTCCAGCTTGGAGTACAGGTCTTCAACTTCGGCAGCCGGTTCATCGTATTGCCCCAACTCATCTTTGATAGCCTTGAGTTGCTGCTGCAAATAAAATTCGCGCTGACTGCGAGACATAGACTCTCGCACCGTGCCATCTATTTTCTGTTCAATTTTCAGAATCTCAATCTCGCTCTTCAATATATCAGCGAGTATTTTGAACTGCTTTTTGACCGTGGGAGCTTCCAATACTTTCTGTTTGGCCTCAATATTCTGCAGAAGATGTGCTGAGATCGAATCAGCTCTCTGCTGATAATCATCGATAGAAGCCAAAGATACAAGAATCTCATCCGGTATTCTTCGATTGAGGCGAACATACTCAGCAAAACTCTCGGCCACTGATCGTGACATAGCCTCAAGTTCCTTGTCAGCTTTGATTGAGGCCGGAGCTACCATTTCCAGCGAGGCTGACAGGAAATTCCGTGAGCGGGTCATTTTCTTTATTTGAGCCCTGACCAAACCTTCGACCAATACCTTGAGGGTTCCGTTGGGCATTTTCATGACCTGGAGTACACGGGCAACTATGCCCATCTCATACAGGTCAGAAGCCGATGGGTTATCCATACCGGCCTGCTTCTGGGCAACCAGCAGTACCTGCTTGTCTTTTATCATTGCTTCCTGCAGGGCGTTTATGGTCTTTTCCCGTCCGATAAGAAGCGGGTAAATCATATAGGGAAAGACGACGACATCCCGAAGCGGGAGAACTGGCAAACGCGCAGCAATCGTTATTGTCTCTGAATGATGTTTAAGTTTCATATTTCCGCTCTAATAAGGCGATTTCGCCCTGTTGTTTATCTTTGCCAAACCATTTAAGATACTCTTTTGGAAGACGCACGCAACTTACTTTTGTGTTAATTCGCCAAAGACACCCCTTTCTCAATTAATGCTTTAAGTGGACCAACAAAGACGATGGCAAAGAGCGCCTTGCGCGGCAGGTCAAAAGCAGGTTAGTGATCTGCTCCCGGAGTGCTTTTCCAGCAAATACGGTTGAGTTTAGATTAATAATCTGGACAGGTGAGGTGTTCCAAATTTGCAATGCCTTGCCTTACAACAACTTGCGCGACCCTAATGGATTGCTTATTATTTTTTTGGGCTGGCGGAAAGCTACTATTTTTCCCTTGACAAAAATATCAATCATGTTATCTTTGGAGTGCAATCGGAAAGTGTTACTCTTTCTGTGGATTACCTAATATCGTCCGCCCAGGCAGGCACCACCTGCTTGGGTTTTTTTTTGAGCTCTACTTCCCGTCTTCCAGCCTACCCAGATTTAGCATAAGATGTAGAAAAGATCTCACAGACTATTGACTAAATATTCTATTTGGCTATATTGCCAAATAGTTATGACAAAGCATGAACTGGATAAAAGCCGCTCAGCGGCAAAGTATGAGGCCAGAGCCCGAATCATTAAGGCGATGGCCCACCCGACCAGATTGATGTTGGTTGATAGACTCTCGACCGGGGAATGCTGTGTCAGGGAACTGACTGATCTGGTGGGCGCAGATATATCTACGGTCTCAAAACATCTCTCACGGCTGAAGGAAGTCGGAATAGTTGAGGATGAAAAGCGAGGCCTCCAGGTCTGGTACAGACTTCGAATACCCTGTGTTATGAACTTTTTTGGATGTGTGGAATCGGTACTGGAATCAAACTGCTCAATAGAGTGTGTTCGGAAGCCAAAATAGGCGAGTTGATTAACCAATGATACGGGCCAGCAGATAATGATCTTCCGCAGGACTTGGAAATCCCCGACAGCTATGCTGGCTGTCTTTGCGCTATTTTATTATTTGCCGTTGGACCGCCTGAGCTTTACCGGCCCTCTGTTTGAAGCTCTTCAGTTAGCTAAATGGTACGCCCGAGAGCACGTTATCC
>JAUXBO010000115.1 GCA_030619345.1 Candidatus Zixiibacteriota bacterium
CCGCCCTTCCCTCGGACGCGGTCCGAAGGAATAAATCATACATAGCATGCGGAGAACTTGGGATATACATAGAACTCTATTCGGGATACATGTATAGATAAGGTAGTTAAACCACATACGAACAGTTATTCCAATAGGACTATTTGGAACTATTGTCGGCTTGCACGATCGTAACCCAGTGCTTGCGATTAATTGTCAATCCCACTGACTTCATCTACAAAAAGCTTTGGCTCAAAAAGTGGTTATCGCTTTCGGAACAATATGCTATCCTTCAAATCAAGTGTCTTAACATCTGTCGAATCGCAGTTCTGAGCCGCATCTAGAGCCGCGATTGCACTGTCGATAAGACCATGACGAATCAACATTTCAGCCTTTCGACGCTCAGTGTCCAAGTAACACGGCTTCAACTTTAAGACGGTATCAAACGCGATTTTGGAGGAATCATATTGCTTAAGGGAGTCATAGGAAATTGCGATACTGTACCAAACCCATTCGGCCGACTTATCATCAAGCGAGTACAGGTCTATCGAGTTTTTATAGCAATTCAACGCATCTCTGAATTTACCGGCTCGGTATTTCTCAATCCCTTTCAAGTTTTCTGCTCTTGCGGCTTCAAAACCATATTTCCGGGCACTGTCAAAACAGGATGCAGCTTCATCGTGATCCCCCCAATTCCCATTGACCTTTGCACGATTGAACCACAGAGTGCTAGTATCCGCTAATCCATGTGATTGAGCACTATCAAACGCTTTCAATGCATTCGGGAAAAAACCACTGTCTTTTCTCTCAACGCCAGCCTCGTTGAGATAGCCTCCCAGGTTAAACCACGCCACAGCGAATTCAGGTTTGTGATCCAACGACGTCTTCAAGTGTAATAAAGCTGAATCTGTTTGACCTAACCATCCTTGTATACTGCCTAAGTAGAAGTGACCAAACGAAGAGTCTTCTGGATTTGTGGATGCAAGGAGATACGATCGGAATATTCGCTCAGCCTCTTGCAGCCGTTCTCTCCTTGACTCACGAGAATCGCTGTGATGTAGAGCGCTATCCATGGCCAATAACCCATCACGTTCGTTGACGTCTTTCAAAGACTGCAGTTGGTTGCGAGCGACCTCTAGTGCCTTTGTAAGGCCATATTCCAAGATAGATGGTCTAATCGTCGAAGGCGTGGCGGGCCAATTGAGAATAGCCACTACAACCAAAATGAAGGTGACGGCAGTGCTCAACCGCCAATCTTGAAGTTCGCTAAATCCCCTACGCGGCCTCCGTCGGTAAGCTATCCATAAAACCAATATAGCCGCGGCCACACCCAAAACATATGCAATTATTGCCATTATCATGGCTGAACCTGCTTTCAACGACTGTTGTGGATTCGCACGACTCCTTCTTAGAAGAGTACAGCGCAAGCCTCAACAACCAGTTTATTCTCACACGAGCGACTGTCGTCCTACAAGGTAATCCTGACTGTTTACAGTGTCAAGAGCAATGCGGAGAGGCAGGGATTCGAACCCTGGGTACCCGGAGGTACACTGGTTTTCGAGACCAGCGCTTTCGACCACTCAGCCACCTCTCCGATATTCTAATAGCACGATAATATTTGCTATCGCAGGTTCGATAATCTAAGATATTTGACCCGAAAGTAAAGATTTATTGTCCAATCTACGTCTCGCCAGACCAATAGATAGGCCCCGATTCCATTCCTAAAGGGGATTGCCAATATTCCGACAATCTAAGTATGCGCCTGGCAGGCTCCATAAGGTTGTCTCTTCCACGTTGTGCACTGCACCAGTCCAGGAACGAGCTATAATTATGACTACGGCAAGAAAAACACAGGGCAAGGCCAACCCCATTCCATGGGATGATGATTACGACCCGGATGAGGAGTTGGAAACAGAAGCGGCGCCCCCAGACCCATCTGTCCCAACTCCAAATGAACTGCCGGAGAATCCCCCGGTATCCGAAGCCGAACTGAACCAAAACAGTACTTCTGTCTTCCTCGTCAACGGTGACTTCGAGTTTAGTCTCAACCGCCCTAGGCTGGATTCCATTTCTATCATGGCCAACAATTGCCACTTTGCTCTGTTTATTGAGGACCATAAGATCGGATCAAAGGTAGACGGCTTCCAGAAAACCCTGGCCGGGAACTCTGACAACTCACAATCAGTGTCGGACATTGAGAACATGGGCAGGGGGAAATCGGTGATCCTGGAGCCTCTGCTGTCCAAGCTAAGGGACAAGCCCGAACAGACCAAGGTCATCCTGACTGAAAAAAACAAACGGTCGCATGAGTCGGCAGCCCAGGCTCTTAAGCAGATCTCCCGCCTAGGCGAAATGATGGAGCTGTCTGATACAGATGGAAAACTCCTCAAAATTGCTGGAGCTGTTTATGGCCTCATCAAGTACGGGAGATTCGAATCATCGACCTCTTCACAGATGTCAAAATCTGATTTCAATCTACTCAAGAGGTTAAACTTCGACCCTGCTATCCTGTCAATAATTGGTCTGGTTTACTGCAATCTTGAAGATCAATCGCTGCCATCACCTACCGCTCGCTTGAAAATTGCTAACATTCTGACCGCCGTTGATCTCTTCATTGACAATATGGACAGCAACGAACCGATCTCTTCGGAACTATATGAGAGAATGTCGACTGCATACCGTCAGTTGACAGACAAACTCTTGTTCAAAGACGTAGTTGATTCACTACTCTCGTTGGTTGGTGAAGAAGTCAGCAGCAATACAGTGCGGCCTGATTTCAATCGAGTACTGATATACTCTCATCAGGCAAGAGGTCTGTATTCACTCGAAGCTCGTCTGAAAAATGAGAAGTTTGCCATCACAACCATCGGTACTCCTGAGAAATTTGTGGTGGAGTATAAACGACGACCACCGGACATGATCATACTCCATTTCAGCACTAATCCAACCGGTGTCATAAAGGAACTACACCAATTCTTGAGCAAAGGACTCGCCATCGGAAGCGTTCCGGCCTATGTGCTTGTCAAAGATACGGTTGTTGGTCGCCTTACCCCACTGCTGGACATGGGCATTGAAGAAATCCTTGACCTTGAAAGCCAGCTTGATCTGCTGATTCACAAGATTAAAAAAGCACGCTCGACCATGAAAGCCGCCTGGTCCAAAGACAAGTCCGATATCTCAACCGTTTCCATCTCAAGGGGTGATCTCTCGCTCATGGGAATAATTGACCTGCTCCAGGCAATGGGACCCAGCCGACGGACAACCCGCATAACAGTTACACCGCAGGACACAACAACACAAAGTCTCGTTTTGCATCTTGATGAAGGCAAAATCGTACATGCCCTGCTTGATGATCTCAAGGGTGAAGAAGCCGTCTACGCAGCCATGAGATGGGAGAACGGCACCTGGCAAGTCGAGCCATTGAAACCTGAGGAAATACCGGAACCAAATATAAGTCTTGCTAATGAAGCGATCCTGATGGAAGGATGCCGGCTACTTGATGAACAGAATCGGTGAGACGTATTACCGATTAAACCCGATTATCCCCGCCTCCACTCAATAGACTCTTCTGATACAGTATAAACTTCTCGATAGCTCCATATCTTGGTCGTATCACCTGAAAAACCAGGAACGAAAACAGGACCATAAATACTGTTTCCCGGAATCGGCCGGTCAGATAAAAGTAGAGATAACCGTAGAGCGAGATAGATGCTATCACCAGAAACGTCGGCTTCAGCGCCCCGATCAACCCGACTACCAGATCCTGTTCGAGGGTATCAATCCTGCGGACCATCGGCTTGCGCATGGCAGCCGTCTTGCTCCAGAAGGCATAAGCGGCATGCCCCACGGCAAGAACCCCAAACATATAAAAAATCGTATCCCCCATATCGCCGACCTTGTTGCTTACCATTTTGTACTTATCAAAGTAGAAACACAACAAAAGCAACCCCATCGGCAGCAGCACATTGACAAACATGCCGAAATAAATCGTTTTGGCAATTACCCGGTGGGTATCAACGGCATTGTCGCTATCAAGAAGGCTCATGGTCGCTCCAATTTTTCCAGTAGTTCCTCGAATTTTGATTCTCTCGGCCAGTACATGGCGGACCAGAACAGGCCGGGAAGATAGAACATCAACATCCGGCTCAGATCGCCGGAAAGAAAATAAACAACTAACCCATATATATATATCGCTTCCACCAACGCCAGTTTGGTGAGAGTTATTGTAAACGCGAACTGCGCCGGTTTCATTGTGGAATTAATCGCTTTGCGGAAGTTACCAATTTGAATTTGTTCGATAATCGGATACAGGGCCGGTTGAGCCAGGGCGAGAATCATCAATACGTAAAACATAATGTCAGTCTCGCCCCCCTCGTAGGAGACTACCTCTACAAGCTGAGCGATGGCGAGATAAATTACGGGCACAACTATCAGCAGCAAGACCGCCATGATCTTGATCCGCTTGAACGTTACCTGCGCGAATGCATCCATTGGTATCATGCGGCCTCCAGTTTCCGAACAAATTCCCGATACTTTTCTTCGGTTGGCCAGCGAATAATCGTCCAGGTAATGCCAATCGGGTAGAAGTACCAGAGGTAGGTCATATCTTGAGTGATGAATACAAGCATAAGTCCCCATATGTAACTAGCGATCACCAGCGCTGATCGTATAATCATGATGTTATCATACAGGGCTAGTTCAGACGTACACTGAGTTTTGCCACTTTTGAATCCGACGATTAGAACTTTCTGGACCATCGGACCGGCCAACGGTACAATGATTGCCAATGGCAGGAATACATACAGTAGTATCGGTGGATCCGAGACACTCCCAGAGGGTGTGTGGTCACCGAACATCTGCCATGCTACAATGAAATATGCAACGGGAGAACTGGCCAGAATCAAATACATTTTCAGCTTAAAGGTAAATCTTTGGCCCTTCGTCCCGACATCCTTCGGTATCATAATACCTCTATCTTCCTAACAAAAAAAGTGCTAACGGCACTCAATTTATCCCCTCTTTCTTTTTCCGGACCTGCTGAAAAAAGAGCTTCATCATCGAAGCAACCTCTTCTTCCATTATTCCCGAGATAACTTCAATCCGATGATTCAGTTTTGTCTCGGTCGGGATATCAAATATCGAACCGCAGGCGCCAAACTTCGGGTCTTTGGCTCCATAGACGATTGTCTTAATCCGCGAAAGCACCGCCGCCCCGGCGCACATGGCGCATGGTTCGAGAGTGCTGAACAGATAGCAGTTTTCCAGACGCCAGTCACCAAAATAGTTGTAAGCCGCGGACAGGGCAATCATCTCGGCATGGGCGGTGGCATCGTGAAGGGTCTGGGTCTGATTGTATCCCCGCCCGATTATACGATTCTCAAAAACAACCAGCGCTCCGACGGGAACTTCATCGAACTCCAACGCCTTATTGGCTTCCTGCATGGCCGCCTTCATATGGTCAGGATACTTCTCAACGTTCATAAACATAATATTGGGATAGATAGACCGACAGAGCAACCAGATTTTTTTGAGTACACTTGTTGCTAGCTTAAAGAGCTTCTCCTGCAGGTCGAAACCGACTTGCGGGTTTCGACATTGGTACCTGCCAGCTAACCTACAGATGATAAGTCACCCTGAGCTTAGTCGAAGGGTGGTTTTTAATGTACAATTCGAAAATTCGTTGTAAGATCGCCACTTTTGTCTAAATTACTCTTGTGAGGGTTGTTATGGCTATAAGATACGCATACTTACAAATTGTGGTTTTGTCCGTAATACTGATTGGACTGAGTACCAATGCAGCCGTGTTGCACGTACCTTCAGATTATGCCACTATTCAGGACGCGATTAATTCTTCAGCCACTGCTGATACAATTTTGATTGCACCGGGGACATATTCTGGAGTTGGGTTTGCAAATCTGGATTTCTCTGGAGCAAGCCTGCTTGTCCGAGGGAGTTCGACCGCTGAATCTACTATCGTATTGCTCGACCTGGGCTATTTCTGCTCGGCTTATGAGGATTCTCCATTCCATGTCATAATTGAGAATCTGACCCTGAAACAAGGAAACCCGGCAATTGGTGCAGCCCAGTGGTCCTACACCAAGCTCAGCAATTGCCGATTGATTGACAATATAACCGCGTTCGTTGATACGGCTGACATGGGAGGATACACTCATATTGTGGACTCATGCTATTTCAGTGGAAATGGGGAAGCCATATATATCTATTTAGAAACATACCTCTATGTGAGCAACTGCGTTTTTGAGGGCAACTCCGTAGCGATCTTCGCCATACGTGGCTACAACTCCACATTTTCAAAAAACGTTTTCGTAGGGAACTCGTTCGCCGTGTACTGTTCTGCTGGTTCCGCATTTATCAGTTTCTTTGACAACGTTGTGGCACACAATATGATTGGTGTTCGTGATGACTGGGGTGGTGGATATAGCCTTAATATGCAGTGCAACAATGTGTCGAGGAACACTGACGATTACTGGGGTTATCCCGACCAGACCGGTCTAAACGGCAATATCTCTGAAGACCCCATGTTCTGTGACACGACCTTTGCTTCATTCGACGTATCTTCTTTGTCCCCACTTTTACCCCAGCACAATAGTTGCGGAGTCAATATCGGCAACGTCTCAATCGGGTGCTACTGCGGAGATGTCGATACCTCGGGGCAGATTGATATCGCTGATCTAACTCTGCTGGTCGAGTATATGTTCCTTGGTGGTCCTCCCCCGGACCCGCTTGAAGCTGCTGACATGAATGGCGACGGCGTTAACGACGTTACCGATGTGACCTATCTGGTTGACTATCTCTTTCTCGGCGGTCCGGCACCGGTTTGTTGAACGCTTCAATTGTCAAAACCCTCTACGAGGGATTTTGACCTACAAAACTGCTTTCACAGACTCCATAAATTCTGCTCAAGGGCGCGGGCGATGTCGGACATCGAGGGAAACTTCTCACGAGCCGAGCGCACCTTCTTGCGAAAGGAGCCGCCCGAAACACAACAGCCATTGATGGTCATTCGGGGTACCGGAACCCGGCGATCACTCTCAGTTATTCGGGCAAGAATACCGCGCTCCCGAATGTAATTTCGGACAAATTCACATGTCTTAATATGTTTCGGATCTTTGCTTGAATATGTCAGGCCAATCTCCATATCGACCTCCGCTACTGGTTTTTAATAAACTTATGACTCAGATGGCGGTTATCAACAATAACTCTACTTAAAATACGATGATATCAGGCTGGTGTTGTGAACAAAATGACGGGGCTGGTGAGTTTATTCTACTCGCAATATGGATGCTAATGTCGGCTATGTCAAGGGAATTAGGCGATTGAACTATCTGGATGATTGTCAGACCGTAGGTCGGGACCTTTACGCCTGTCCTGAGCCTGACGAAGGGGTCCCGACAATTCAGACAATTCCCGAGGCCATCAGACAATTGGCGGGAGGTCAGACCTGACCTACAAGCTAATGGCATTCGGTCGCCCACGGCTTGCCGTGGGAACCAAAAG
>JAUXBO010000267.1 GCA_030619345.1 Candidatus Zixiibacteriota bacterium
AAGGAACCCGGAAATGAAAAGAACTTACATTCTCGTCGGCATTCTGATTCTCGCTCTCGTGGCCGGTTGTGGGGTCAACAAAGATTATGTTGCCCAGCAAATCGCCGATTCTGAGGGACGCACGGATGCAAAACTCACTGGCGTGCGCGATAAGACTGACGCCAATTCGGCTGAAATAACCAGGCTGCAATCACTGGCTCAGCAGCTTTCGGACAAGACCGACATGGCTATCAACGAAGCCAAAGGCTTTGAGAATTATCAGGTCATCTGGTCTGGTGATATCAAGTTTAACTTCGATGCTATGGAATTGAACGAAACCGCTGAAGCAACCCTGATGGAAGCCGGCGAAGCGATGGAGAGAAACGCCGGGTCGATTATTGAAATTGCCGGGCACACCGACCGCACCGGATCATCCAAATACAATTACATGTTGGGCCGGGAACGTGCCCAGAGCGCAAAAAGATTCCTGAGCGAGAAATTCGGTGTTTCACTCTACCGAATGTTTATAATATCTTACGGTGAGTTACGCCCAACCGCTTTGCCAGATGAAACCAAAGCGGCCTCACAGAATCGACGCGTTACCTTACAGGTCTGGGGAAACCTCAAATAGATTAGATTTGATCTGAATGACAAAGCGGGAGTCTCTCCCGCTTTTTTTTATACAATTACTTTATCTCGAATTCTATCCCGGTCGTTTCAAAACGTGCCCGTACTTTTATTGTGTCGGCGTAGATGGCGTAAGACTCACTGTAAGTATACGGATATAAAGAACCGGCATCACGTCGTCCGTTATTGTTGCGGTCGACAAATCCTGTCAAGCGGTAGCTCCCGGCCGGTATATCTAACTTGAACTCATTTCTCGTTACCAGTTTCTCATGCACCGAGCCATTTTGATACATCTCCAATCGGATAAGCAACTGTGAGGCGGAGTCGGCCAGAATGCTGTGGCATTTCCCCGATACCGAGCCGAGAGAATCCGGATCAAGGATGCTGAACTGCATCTGCTTCAATGTATCGCCCAGGCGGTTTCCGCCCAGGTCGGAAATCTCAAACTCAGCGATGGAGACAGTATAGCTACGCCCCTCTTCAATGTCGGGCGCTTCGAGCCTCAATTCCAGCGGGGATTTCCAATTTAGGACGAATGGTTCTTCGGTGATGGAATCTCTCCAGAGTGAGAATGTCCCCTCGGTAAGAAGCGAACTGTCCAATGGTTCGGAGAAAAAGAGCACGATACTTGCATCTTGTTTTAATACTGGCAGACTGCCGGGAAGAAATTTGCTGATCTCCGGTGCGGTCAAATCTGTACTGCTGTCCATATATAGACTGTCAAATGTCAGCGGCTCTGGTTCATTGGGTAAATGCAAATTCACACGATAAAGTCCGGGCTCAACATTCGGCACGTAATAATTCAGAGCGCGACTGCGATCCTGATACGCTTCCAGCAGGGCTACCGGTTGAGCAAACTCATCTGGCTTTGAGTATGATTCAAGGGTGAGATACGAGAGATTGTCGTTTATGACGGCTGTTTCCACTTCCTCTCTAAGACGAATGAGCAGCATCCCATTTGAGCCAAGACGGGCCAGAACAATCGCTTGTCCAATACTGTCGTATCGGTTGATTGGCAGATACAGGCTGTCGAGAGACAAGTTACCATTTATCGATATCGGTCGGTCAGGGATGGCAAAGCGTTCCTCCTGTTTGTCAAAGAAGTCATTGCGGTTTTCATCCTCAAACGCGATCAAGAAAAACTCTCGCTCGGGAAGATAGCTAAATGAAAAGTATCCACCAACTCCCGATTGAACCAGGTAGGCAGGATAAAGCGAATCAAAATCAAGTGAGTCACTAAGTATAGTTGGATCAAACAGGGCGACCTTAGTTCCGGTCAAAGCCTTACTCCCCTCCATGATAAAACCGGTAATATGACCGGAGTCAATAATTGGTCCGGTTGAAAACGCGATAGTGGAACCGGTGTCGACCGGGTTGTTCCTCAGGTCACGGACGTCCGAGGAAACAGAGATAACGTAGGTCTGGTCGACCAGAAAACTGTCAGCCAGTATGATCTCGACACGGTCGGATTTCCATTTGATCTTGGGGTCTTTGGTTGGACGGGGAGAAATAAAGACTCCGGCACCCACGCCGGGCGTTTTAATTCGCTCAGAGAATCTCAGGGTTATTTTGTTGTCACGAGTAACTTCGACTGCACCATTGGGTGGCCAGGACTCCAGCAGATTAGGCCTCGTTTTATCTTCTTCTCCCCCGGGAGGTGCGGCCACCTCTGCGCAAGCAATTATGACGGCAAGACCGCCAATCAGAATCAGGGGGTGAATTCGGAAACTACTTAGATTCAATGTCGAGCTTCTCCATTATCTTCTCATCATCCGGAGTCAGTTCCAGAGCCTTCTGCCACCAGATACGGGCGGACTGCACATCACCTTCCGCATTAAAGGCATCTCCAAGATGATCGAAAATAACGGGGTCACTGTCAAGCTCAACTGCTCGGCTCAAATGCTTGCGAGCTTTTTTGTAGTCCCCGAGACGATAAAATACCCAGCCGTAACTATCGAGATAGGCGGCATTGTCGGGTATAATATCGAGCGCCTTCTCGATAAGCTCTCGGGCATAATCCAATCGTTGTCCGTTATCGGCCAGCATGTATCCGAGATAATTCATGGCTTGTGAATGATCAGGGGAGCGAGCGATCAATTCTTCAAAAGTCTCGGTCGCTTTTTCAATATCATTAGCCTGCTCATAGGCCGCTCCGAGCGCAAAATAAAGCTGTTTGGCCGATTCTTCGTCACGCATATGATTGAGACCGGTTCGGTACGATTCGATCTCCTTCTGCGGAAGATTCAGTTGGCGATAAGCATATCCAAGGTCCAGCCATGATTGTGACGACGTGTCCAAAACCTGAGTAAGCGGAACAAAAAAGCGGACTGCACGTTCATAATTGTCACGCAGGGCAGCGATACGGCCGAGGTAATAGAAGTTTATCGGATGGCGATCCCCGATTGCAAGCAGAGCTGAAAAAATCGAATCTGACTCGTGAAGTGAGTCGGCCACATAATACATGGAAGCCAGCCGTCGGTGGGCCGCCTTATCCTGTGGAGAGATTGCCACTACGCGTCGAGCATAAGGAATAGCTTGAACGATAGAATCCATACGAACATAAAGATTACCCAGCATGCGATTGAGAAGGACGTCGTTGGAATCGGCTGCCAGCCCCGCCTTGTAAGTGACCAGTGCTGAATCATACATTTGCGCTGTTTCGAACATCTCACCGACCCCGACATAGGCCAGCGTATTGGCCGCTCCGGAATCGATCTCGACCGATTTTTGAAACGACTCACGCGCTTTAACATGCTCTCCCTTGCGAGCATAGAGCTTACCAAGTTCGGCGTGCAGCCGGTAGAGTGAGGGACGAATCCTTACCAGATTTGAATAGCTCCAGATCAGCGAATCCAGATCATTGTTGCGCCGGTAAAGGCTGGCCAAATACGAGTAGGCGCTGCTGTTTGTGGAATCCAGTTCAACAACTTTTAGAAATGCGGATTTAGCGTTTGCTTCGCTGCCGAGAAGTCGATAGCAGCTTCCGCGCAATTCATAGACAGCCGCAT
>JAUXBO010000191.1 GCA_030619345.1 Candidatus Zixiibacteriota bacterium
ATGACTGGGCGCCCAACTGCGAGCGGACCTTGCCATCGGCAGGTTTAGGAGTCAATCTCCTGAAAAATTCCCATCTTTCGAACACAAGCCCGAGTACAAGGTTGCACGGATAAGTGATTGACAATTGGATGAATATTGTGTATATTGACGACCTATGATGACTATGATACGTGCATATCTGACGTGGGCCCTGTGCCTGCTCTTCGTGACCGGGATTACTCTAAGCAGTTTCGGATATGTTCTGTGTCTGGGGGATAACGGCCATATCGGAACTGAGTCGGTCTGCCATAATTGTTGCAGTGACCCCGAAGAAGTCTGTTTCTTCAAGCAGATACCGACCGATCACGACCATCATGAATGCAGGACCTGCACAGATCGACCTCTCATCCAGGACACATTTCTGCATCGACGCGTGGCCCCCAGGACTATTGCCAGGTCAAATGCTTTTAATACAATTGCCATTCTCAACAAACAGCACGTAGATCGAACGGCCCCGATGAACACGACCCAATCGGTGGATACTCTTCTGCCATCCTCGGCAAGTGTTCTTCTTTCGACGATTATTCTTCGCTGTTGATTCTTTCATCTCAAGTAACAACCAAATAGCTCTCCGATTCAGCCTGTCCCCAGGTTCGATTGGAGAATTGTAGTAACCTATTCGGAGAATTGTAGATGAGAAAAAACATACTTCTGTCGGTAGCGTCTATCCTGGCGATTATTCTGACTTTGTCGCCTATTGCCCGAGGATTGGACTCATGGCAATCCCAATTTGATATTGCCGACACAAGAATGGTATCAGTTGATTCGATCTTATCACTTGACGACATTCTCAAACTGGTAGCAGTTGAAAACCCGGTTTTTCGATCTTTTGACTTTCAGTTGAAGGCTGCAAACGGCGACCTTAGGCAGGCGGGTCTCTGGTCGAATCCAGAATTGGAAGCAGAGTTCGAGGAGATTGGTTGGGACGCCCCAGGTTTTGGGGAGTTCGAGTTTACTGTTTCGCTTGCTCAGGAATTTGAGTTTTTCGGGCAGCGGGGGGCAAGAAGAAATACAGCCAGAGCCGGAATCAGTGCGACCAAGCTACAAACAAAACTGGCAGCATTTGATCTCTATCTCGAAACAAAACAACGATTCTATACTTTTGCTCACGCACAGCAGAATGTAATTCTCTCCCACACGTCACTTGAACTGGCCAAAGAAATCGTCGGGAACATAACCTACAGACTTGAAGGAGGAGCCGCTCTGCATTCGGAGCTTCTTCTCGCCCAGCTTGAGGAACAACGGTCACAGCTTGCATTGGATCAAGCAAAGCAAGATGTTATGGCTATCGAAGCTACTTTGGTCTGTCTATGGAACGGAACACCTTCGGGCTTAAGAGTCTCCTGTAGCACTGAGCCTGATTTCACCAAATCACTGGAATATGTAACTTCGATATCAAGTCGGATTGACTCCACTCGTGACATTGTGCAACTGCATAGTGAAGCGGCGTTACTTCATGCTGAGAAAAGACTGGCTGTAGCAGAAGCAAAGCCTACCATTGTTCTCAATGGAGGCTTCAAGAGATTCGAAGTGAATAACTCCAAGTCATTTCTCTTTGGCGTTTCATTGCCAATCCCGTTTTTCAATCGGAATCAGGGAGTACGTGAGACCATAAATGCCAAACTGCGCTCTTTGGAGTACGAAATCGAACAGTCAAGAAATGAAACCAGAGCGACCATTCAGTCTCAGACAATCCGCTTGAAGCAACTGTTGGATAAACATACCACTTTGGATTCTTTGCTCCTGCCAACCGCGGAACATGCATACCGCACACTCCACAATGACTATGAAGCAGGTCGAGTACCATATACGCAGCTACTTGAAGCGGAACGATCTCTCAATGATCTTAGCTTTGAGCACAATGACATGCTTTTGGCAATTCAAGAACAGATTGTCGCCCTGGAATACCTCACCGGCGTAGCAATGCGCGTAGATAAGGAGAACTAAGAAATGCGTAGATATGTGATATTTCTCTTTGCCCTGCTAATCGCCTGGTTCGTTTCTGATGTGCCGGCTCAGGATGATCACGACTGTGACCAAGACCACGTCAACGAACAAAAGGCTAAAGAGACAGATGATGATCATGCTGGTCATGACCACGCTGAAGATAGCGATCATGTATTGCATGACGATCATGAAGGACACGATGAAGAGCTCACTGTTGAGCTGACTCCCCAAGCTATGAAACTTGCCGGCATCACGATCTCGAGCGTAAAGCGAGGACGCATCGGCCGGACTATTGAATTGCCGGGAGAAGTCGGGTTTAACGAAGACAGAGTAGCTCATATTGCCCCTCGGTTTGCAGGAATCGCTCAGCAAGCCAATTGCAGAGTTGGTGATTACGTTAATGAAGGCGAGGTTGTTGCGATAGTCGAGAGTAATGAAAGTATGAACTCATACTCCATAAAAGCGCCAATCTCCGGATGGGTTATTGAACGACATGTTACTACCGGTGAGTTCGTCTCCGAAGAAAATAGTATCTATGTGATCGCGGATCTGTCGACGGTCTGGGTAAACCTGGCGGTTTATCCCAAGGATGGTGACCGCGTCAAAAAGGGACAAGTCGCCGAGATCAAAGCAATTGGATCAAAAAACATCACTGCCGGATCGATCGAGTATGTTACACCGGTGATGGATCTTCGGACGCGAAGCCTAACAGCCAGGATCACTCTCTCCAATCCCGACAATTCATGGCGTCCGGGCTCTTTTGTTCAAGCTACCATCACTACAGAAACCGGCAACAACGGTCTCGTGGTAGAGAAAAGCGCCGTCCAGTATCTGGATGAGAAGAATGTGCTTTTTGTAGTTGATGGACCTGACAGGTTTAGACCGATTGACGTTATCACTGGTGACAGCGACCACAACTACATTCAGATTCTGAGTGATCTTGCCATTGGTACAGAATACGTTTCAACCGGTGCCTTTGAGTTAAAGGCCAAGATTGTAACAAGTAATCTGGACGCTCACGCCGGACATGGTCATTAAGGGGAGGCGGTATCAATGAAACGACTTTTTGAACTAGTACTGAGAAACCGTCTCCTTGCGGTAGTTCTGCTGATTGGTGTCATCTCACTTGGTGTGTTCCAATATAAGAACCTGCCCACCGATGCCTTCCCCGATATCTCTCCGGTGATGGTACCGGTGTTCGCTGAAGCCCACGGAATGGCGCCGGAAGAAGTGGAACGCCTCATAACATTTCCAATTGAATCAGCCATGAATGGCCTGCCCAAAGTGAAGTTGATAAAGTCCACCTCGGCTTTTGGTATGGCGGTCATATATGTCTACTTTGAAGATGATGTCGATATCTATTTCGCCCGTCAGATTGTGGCTGAACGCCTGGCCGGTGCTTCGGGCGAACTGCCCGAGATGCACGAACAACCAGGGCTGGGGCCTATCTCGACAGGTCTCGGCGAAGTGTTCATGTACTATCTCACTGCTGACAGCACAGTCGAAACAGAGGGCAAGCCGCTCGATACATACCTTCGAGAAATCAACGACTGGGTCATAAAATACCAGCTCCAGACCGTCCCCGGAGTAACCAAGATACTATCAATGGGCGGGCATGTCCTTCAGTATCAGGTGAAGATTAACCCTTATGCCCTGAATAAGTACGAGCTTGGCCTGGAAGATATCGTCGATGCGATTGCCAATAACAATCGTAATGCCGGGGGCCAATTCCTTGTCCTGGGTTCGGAGGAGTACCTGGTCAGAGGTATCGGGCTACTTGAAAAAAGAGATGACCTCCGTAATGTCCATCTAAAGGTAATCAATGGCACTCCTGTTCGTCTTGGAGATGTTGCTGAAGTAGATTTCGGCCGAGAAATCCGGCGCGGGGTGGTTACTCTTAATGGTGAAGAAGAAGTGGTCGCCGGCATCGTAATGAAGTTATTCGGGACCAATACGTCGGATGTCATAGCGGAACTAAACCAAAAGATACCTGAAGTTCAGGCGTCCCTGCCGGAAGGTGTCAGGTTGGTCCCTTACTACAACCAAAGTGCCTTGGTAAGCAATGCCGTGAGTACCGTCAGGGATGCGCTGCTTATGGGGGCGCTCCTTGTCATCTTTGTCCTGGCTCTTTTTCTGGGAAATGCTCGCAGTGCCTTCATTGTCGCCCTGGCCCTTCCGGTTTGCGCACTGATTGCGGCTATTTTCATGAGCTTCGCTGAGATGTCAGCTAATCTTATGTCCCTCGGGGGAATTGCTATTGCTATTGGTATGCTTGGTGACGCATCAATTGTAATTGTAGAGAATATCTACCGGCTTCTTTCAGACGACAAATACAAGAACATGAGCAAGCGTCAAATAATCGTTGCCGCTTGCTCGGAAGTAACCCGGCCCATTGTCTTCTCTGTTTCAATAATTGTAATTGTATTTCTTCCCCTGTTTACTCTCGAAGGTATCGAAGGCAAAATGTTCTCGCCGACGGCTTTCACTATTACGTTCGCACTGTTGGGGTCCCTGGTAGCTGCTTTGATTTTTGCTCCGGTGCTTTCTTCTTTTCTACTGAAGAAAGGTCGAAAGAGGGAGTTCTTCTTTGTCCGTCTACTGAAGAGTATCTATAAACCGCTCCTGAGATTTGCGCTTCGCTTTAGGATGGTAGTGTTAGTTGTGACCTTGCTGGTCTTCATTGGTACATTGTTCTTGATACCACATCTCGGCACTGAGTTCATACCAACCCTGGAAGAGGGCTCAATTCAAATCAATGTCACTATGGCTCCTTCTATTTCGCTGGTGAAAGCCACTGAGACCATCATGAAACTTGAACGAATCGTGATGGGATTCGATGGCGTGCAACAAACGGTGTCGAAGATAGGCCGACCTGAAGCTGGTAGTCATCCACATCCGGTTAATTCTTCGCATATTCAGGTGATGCTAAAACCTCAGGAAGAATGGCAAAAATACGATTCCAAAGAAAAACTTATTGAAGCCCTGAACAAAACATTGTCGAACTACCCCGGGGTGCAACTTGTGTTTTCTCAGCCAATTCAGAGTATGTTTGACGAACTTCTCTCCGGCGTCAAAACACAGTTGGCAATCAAGCTCTATGGTGAAGACCTTACTACCCTTCGCATCAAAGCGGAAGAAATCAGAGAAGTCATCCAGCCTGTCGAAGGACTTGTTGATCTTTCCACCGAGCAGAGTTTTGGACAACCCCAGGTTCAAATCATCGCTGACCGCGAAGCTTGTGCCCGGTACGGTGCCGATGTCTCCGGGATACTTAAGGTTGTCGAACTTGCTATCGGTGGAGAAGTCATCTCGCAGATCTTCCTGAATACCAGGAGGTTTGGGATTCATGTTCGTTATGATG
>JAUXBO010000176.1 GCA_030619345.1 Candidatus Zixiibacteriota bacterium
ACAGGCTATGCCTGTTTGATACAAGTGTGATATAGATTGCATCTGTCGTTATGCAAAGGGAGGGTGTTCAGTTGATGCACAGGCACGTAAGTGTCTGGATGACAGGGCAATAATAGTAACTTCGGGTAATCTCCCGCGCGGCACATGGTTTGAGCTAATAGAGTACGGAAGCCCAAACTATGTACAAGATATTGACTAACATCATCAAACTTACTCTGGCAATTGTCTGTTTTGCCTTACCACTTATTGCGGCGCCAGCCGGGATAGACGGTCTGATTACGGATGCGTCAGGCGAACCGATCAAAGGAGCAACCGTACGGGCTATCGGACCGGGCAACACCTCGGTCGGAACCATGACCGATGAATCCGGACAATTCGAACTGGCTCTCGACAATTCAGAAGCAACTGGATGCTGGCTCAGAATATCGGCTGTCGGATTTATGAGCATGGAATTGCTTGTAGACCAGTCGAATCCGTTTGAATCATTACAGATTTCTCTTACCGAACAAGTCATTGAGTTATCCTCGATCTCAATTGCAGCCGATGCCAACCGGCCCGGACTCAGCAGCCAACTCTCGAAACAGAAAATAATCCGACGATCTAAGCAGTCGCTGCTCCCCACCGATCCAATCAGCGCCATACGGGAAGCCTCGGTGCAGCGAGTCGGCTCAAATCATTCTTCAAAGATAAGGGTGCATGGCACTTCGCCTCGGTTCTACATGAACTCGCTCCCCATCGGCAGCGATCCTAATCATTACGGTGTCTTTTCATTCATCCCGGCTCCCGCTCTGAGTCAAATCGATTTTTATCCGCAGGGAAGTTCGGCCGCCTATGATTTGCCTTCGGTGATTGATCTCAAAACTCCGAACCGTTTCGAGTCGCATGAGTCAGGCGAATTCAATCTCTCCGTTGTGGAGGCCACCGGCACGGTTTCAGTCGGGAGCGAACGCGCCTTCGTTCTGGGCACACTGCGTAAATCGATCCTGGATAAGCTGATAAACAAACTGGACCTTAGCGCCGACCGGGCCACGCTCCCCCCCACAAATTTTCAGGATATTATGGTAACCTCGGGCGTTAAACTTTCTCCAACTTATCGACTTTTTCTGGATCAGTACCATGTCCGTGATTTTCTTGCTTTCAACACCGAGCGTCTTAGCGACATTAACCAGTTCAACACTTTCCAGCACATGCAGGATAATTATGTTGCTGTACGGCTCAATCGGTTGGATGATCACAGTCTGATCAGGGCGTTTGGATCGTTCAAACAGAGCAAGGAGATATACCGTGTCGCTCCACCGCGCGAACTGGAACCGGGTGATCTCTACATCAATCTAAGTTCCTTGCAACGAGAATTCAAGCTGGGTATTGATGGTGAGTATATGAGTGGTTCTGCGATTCTTAAAGCGGGCGGCTCTCTCTCCAGCAAACCGGTTAGTCGAATCGATCTTCGACAACAAAACTGGAATTTCCTTCCGCCGGATGCATCGAGTGACAATCCTTTCATTTATCAAATCGATCTTAACAACCAATATGGTCAGTTCACATCCGACCATGATGAAAAAACATCCGCTCTGTTTGGGAGTGTTGAAAAAGTGCATGGGCGCATGACGATTGAATCCGGGCTGCGCCTGCAGAACTACTCAGACCTGAAAAACAACCGGGCACCCTTATTTCGACAGCGGTTTGAATACAAATTGTCCGAGAGCAAAAGCATGGCCCTGTTTTTAGGCAGTTTTGCTGAGAGTCCAATCAATCGCATTCTGGAACCGTACCAAATCCTGATTCTCGATCAACGGGAGCATCTAAATCCGATACGAACTACTCTTCTAAATCTCAGCTACCGCCATGATCATGCAAAAGTTAGTCTCTTTGGAAAGAACATCCATAACCGACCGGTACTGGTCCCAGAGTTTGGAACCGAGTCACACATTGCGGCCTCTTCGTCTGACCGTCTGCGTATTCGATCCGAAGGTTCACTGAAACTGATTGGCGGTGAGATAAGCTTCGAGACCGAACGCCTGTTTGATTCTGATCTCAAAGCGCACACGTTCTACGGCTACACCCATGCCGTCAAGAACAGCGGCGGGATTGAGGCTGACTACGAACTCAACGCCCGGCATCGGCTCTACGGCGAATTGGAATATCCGCTGTCTAATACATTCACGTTGGGTTGCGATGCTTCCGTGCGCTCCGGTCTCCCCTACACGCGATCTGATCTGCTGCTGGCGGCATCATCCAAAAACTTCTACTCACGTGATTACTTTCAGAGCTATGTCGCAAACGAGAACGATGAACATTTCCCTCTCAACTACTCGTTAAACCTTCACAGCAAGTTTGACTTTGGGAGAACCGAACTGTTTTTGAACGTAGCCAATATCACTAACCGCGCCAACCCGATCATCTCAACCGCGAATGGATTCGTTTATGACGCTGGCGTCATGCCAAGTCTTGGACTGCGGATGAAGTTCTGATCTCTTCCATCGTAGGTCAGGAGGCCTGCCCTCCTGACACTCTCCCTAGAAGGTCGAACCGCCTGTCGGTTCGACACACTTGAATGAACTCTGTACACAAATGATCATTCGCAATTGAAGAACCCGATGGATGGCTTGACCTATTTTCTCAGTTTCTTTGATACATTAGCCAAGAGGTCCTTGATCTCAAGCAGGGGTGTGGCATCGCATGCCAGGCCAAAGTTATAAGTTTGATATATCGGTATGGGGATTTTCTCTCCAGCTATTTCCACCATTTTCTCATCAACTTTCTCGGAAGAGGATTTCTGTTTGAATATGAATCCAACACATGCGATTCCATTGTTTGTCGCAATTAGCAAGGGAGCGCCGCTTATCCCCTGCATTGCCGGAAAATTCAATAAGTATGTTCTTTTTACCCCTTGTATGTCGGTCGTATCTACGATGTTAGAGATGTATCCCTTGAAATAGAACTGGTCGATCTCAAGGACTTTCGTATCTACCGGATAATTTGAAAAGACCCTTGAGTTTGGGTACCCAACAGTAAAAACGTCCATTCCAATATGCAATGACGCGTATGTAATCGGAATTGGTGAAAGTTCTTCTTTATGCTCTTCATATAACTTTGGCTCCAGAAGAAAAAAGGTAATGTCTGTTTTCTGGTGTTCAACGACTGCTCCGGATAGTTTCAGTATGGGCCTTGCTCCAAATCGAGTGGCTATACATGGTTTCGATTCGCTGTTTTCAAATCCTCCAAGGACATGTTTTGCTGAGATTAGGACCGGATATCCTTCGATAATTGCTAAAAACCCAGTTCCCAAAAAGACAGGGTTCTTTGGTAAGTCCTGTGCATCAAATTCACAACCTATTATTGGGAAGATGGATTTACCCCAATTAAACTCAATTTGACCGTTACGAATCTTCGATTCCATTTTACTAAACTCCTTTTGTAATCGACTGTGATTCATCGCTATAGGCAGTAGGTCAGGAGGCCTGCCCTCCTGACACTCTCCCTAGTGTGTCGAACCGCCTGTCGGTTCGACACACTTGAAAAAACCGCGTAGTACAAATGTCGAACGGCAGGCCGTTCGACCTACAATACTCTTGATACAGTGTCGAAACCGCAGGGGTTTCGACCTACAAAATCTATCATGAGGCAGGCGGAAGGAATCGTCAGGACCCCTTCGACAAGCTCAGGACAGGCTCCAGGATCCTGACAAATGCAATATGGTTACTTCATCAACTTTGTGTCAGGGAAAAAGCTGACCCACGCAAACCAGTAAGCGGTCGTGAAAGGCAGCGATTCCAAATTATCGCCTTCGCCCGAGACGATTACTCCCGTCACCGGATCAAACGCAACATCCGTTTTCTTAACTATTATCCGACCGTCCTTAAACTTCAACTTCTTGCGCATATCAGAAGGGAGTGAGCCAAGCGAGAAAGCGGAGATGCTCCCCGTGCTATCATTATGAGTAACAACAATCGGCGGCTCAAATTTATCAACCACGACCATCCCTTTGCGTCTCAGGAGTTTCATGGCCAGTGCCGCCTGCTGGTTATCGATACGGATTCCAACCACCTTATCTTTGCCGCGCAGTCGCCGGTACTTATCGACACGTCCAAAAATCCCCAGTTTGGTGAGGTCGGCAAAATAGCTGGCGTAGTTGCTGTTTGGCAGTCCCTTGGTTCCTTTAGCGAGTAACAGGCCATTTGGAAAACGACTACTGAATTCAGTGAACGTCATCTGTTGCGAAGGATACAGCTCAAGCTTTGAGCCTTCTTTGTCTCCCATGATAGCTTTGCCGGATATCTGTGACCAGAGCGTTTTCGATTCCAGGTCCTGCATCACCAGGGCGTCCTGCCAGAGAGAGCCCGAAGCTTGAAAAGTGTGACGAGTCGAATCAACTATGGCGGCATACACGATGCCGGTAAAGCAAAGCGGTCACCAGGTAACTGTAATGGCCTCGCCATTTATATAATCATTAACAATCTCATGATGGTCCAGATGCCAGGTCGAATACCCTTTTACCTCTTCACCGTTACGTACGACCATCAGCGGTTCATCGTCGTAGTACACTTTTCTCGCCTCATCAACACTGACAAACTCAGGATCAAGTATCGCCGGTATTTCGCCCGGCTTGAGCAGAGTATACATCGTGTGACCAAGCACTTTGGTCTCTTTTGGTTTTTCACGTTGGGCGACGACGGTAACACTCAGAGCAGCAAGCAAAAGCGCTGATAAAAAAGAATGTCTCCGGACGTGCATAATTATGTTCCTTACGTTTGGATAACTTATCTTGTTAAACGAAAAGCTATGTCCCAATGTTCCAATTGTCAGTTATTCAAGCAAGATCAAATTCAAACGAATGAATGACTATTCCATTAACCTGGATTGCAATCGAGTGCTTACCCGGATAATGCTTGCGGGTGCTGTTGTTGGCAAAGGTGTGCTTGAGTCTGAGCGATTCAGATGCTCCTGCGTCTATTGACCGTTCCGACAGCTTGAACACTTTTGGCGACTGCTTATCCATCTTGGTCAAATAACCAATTTGATAGTCAATAGCCAGTCTCGGATACGCTCTTTCAACTCCAGTTTCAAAAATTCTGGAGTTGCAGTAAACTTAATAAAAACAACTCGGTCGAACTTGGAGTAAGCTCGACCGAGTTTTTCAGCCATGTCGGTCAGAGACTCGCGGTTGATGTGATTCTTCCACAGCGCGAGATCCTGATTTCTCTTTTGAGCCGGCATCCCCTAAAGCGAGTTAGCCAGCTTGACAAATTCATCGATGTCCGACAGCGAGCGAGCAACGGCGTTATTCCAGAACTCTTCCTTGGTCAGGTCGACACCAAGATGCTTCTTCGCGACATCTTCGGTAGTCATGCTTCCTGTGTCGGCCAGCAGCGCTCGATAACTATCGGCAAATGCCGCACCTTCCTTTTTTGCGCGATCATAGACACCACCGGAAAAGAGATAGCCGAAAGCATACGGGAAATTGTAGAAAGCCGCGCCGGTGATATAGAAATGAAGTTTGGAGCACCAGAACAACGGGTGATAACCGGTCTCATCGAGCAGTGACCCGAACGCCTTTTTTTGCGCGTCGATCATCATCTCCCGCAGTTGTTTGGCTCCTACAACTCCTTCTTTGCGCGCATTATAGAAAGAACTTTCAAAAATATACCTGCTGTGTATGTCACAGAACATCACGTAGGCAGATTGTATCTTCTGTTCCAGCAGCATCAGCTTTTCCTGTGG
>JAUXBO010000279.1 GCA_030619345.1 Candidatus Zixiibacteriota bacterium
AGCGCCAGGGCGCCCATAAGATTTTGTCATTCATAACGCTACAAAATATACAATTTTTTCTATTAATCAAATGCAAATAGGGCCTACAGGAAGAAAGCTCCGTAAGTGGTTGTTGTAGGCCGGTTTGTAGATTGAATTATATATCGGGTTCCCGGGGCGCGGCACCGAGCTAAGTTGTTGAGCAAAATATATCGTTGATTTAGGGATAGAACCAGATTATTGTTTTACATAATACCAACTCAAAGGAGCCCACTTAATGATCAAGAGTCTGGGTATTGCAGTTCTGTTGACGATCACACTGGTCGCGACAGCTTCGGCGTTCGATGGCACTCGGAAAGGTTTTGTGATGGGGGGCGGATTGGGGTTGGGACCGTTTGCCCACAAGTCTGTCGACGGTTTTTCTTCAATCAGCGATGACAAAGCTGGTCTGGCTTTAAACCTGCTGATAGGCTATGCCTGGGATGAGCAGAATATGCTGGTCTATTTGAGAGACGGCGTATTTTTTTCAGTCGATGTAGTTCCGGGAGTAAGCGTTAACGCTATTCAGGGATTCTCCGGTGTTGGCTGGTATCACTATTTCGGACCGGTCGGAAAGACGGCGTTTGTCGTGGGAGGCCTCGGGCTGCAGGATTACTCTTATCTTGACAACGACTGGGGATCTAATGATCCCGGGTTCGGAATGCTATTGGGTGGAGGCTATGAGTTCGCCCGCCACATACAGGTCCATGGCACCCTTTCATTCGGGAATACGTCAGCTGGGCAGTGGGACTTGAACCATTCTCAATTTGTAATCACCGTGACGGCCATCGCTTTCTAAACTCAGGAGCGCAGAGACTTTTTGTTGATCCGGTTGGCAGGCGTTGATTCAATGTTGGTATGAAACGCAGTCCGCTCCCACGGCTGGACACGGCTGATCAATCTATCCGTGCCCGGCTCTTATCATGTTGTCGTCTGAAGCCGGGCGAAATATGGCCGGACCCGGAGGGAAAACATCTTGTTGGTTGTGGCGATGCGGCCGATTCTGGTTTTACAAGTCAACTATGCACAATCGATGGTTTCAAACCACCCATTCTGGCCGTGCACGATCCTCCTTACAATCTGGTGATGGAAAAGAAAAGTTCGGTCGGCGCGTTTGTTGATTGGTGCCGGACTTGGATCGGGAGCAGCTTTGAGCTGATGGCCGCCGATGCTTCGCTCTACATCTGGATGGGGGCCGATCAAAATGATCATTTTCAACCGCTCGGACAATTCATGGGGATGATGGCCGAGACCGGGTTTGATTCACGGTCTTTTGTAACCATGCGCAACCAACGCGGATACGGCACTCAGAAAAATTGGATGGCCGTCCGGCAGGAACTGCTCTCGTACACCAAAGGGAATCCTTCGTTTAAAGTTCAGTATACCGATATTCCGCGACTTCTGGCCGGTTACTACAAGAATGTCGCCGGAGAGCGAAAAGAAAACGGAGAGCGGAGCAAGTCTGAAACCATCCGACCGGGAAATGTCTGGGTCGATATCCAGCAGGTCTTCTACCGCATGGAAGAAAATGTCTCCGGCTGCTACGCACAAAAACCCCTGAAAGCAATCGAGCGTATCATTGAATCATCATCGGGAAGCGGTGACGGTGTCATCGATTTCTTTTCCCACTCCGGCACCACGCTTCTGGCCTGCGAGCGACTGGGTAGGCGATGTCTGACAATGGACCTGGATCCGATATTTGCAGAGATTACAATTCGGCGGCTTGAGAATTATCGCAAAAACAGAAAACTGGGCTGGCAGGCATCAAATCCGTTTCAAGAGGAACTTGGTGTAGTCGACTCGGCGGTAGTTACAGTTGTAGCCGCTGACGCATAAACAGTCTGAAAGGAAATCACGAATGAAATTCGGCGCACGTAACAAACTCGAAGGAAAAGTCGTTGGCATCGAAAAGGGTGGTATCATGGCTAAGGTGAAACTTGAAATCCCCGCTGCCAGTGAAATGAGTTCGGTCATGACGATTGAGTCATTAGATGATCTTGGAATCAAAGAGGGGGATACGGTCAAGATCGTCGCCAAAGCGGTCAATGTGCTTTTGATAAAGGAGTAGATCAATGTCAACAAAAGTGACATTACATGATGAAATGGTAGCTGTGCTGAAGCACTCAGGAAATCCTATGACATCTTCCGAGATTGCGGATCAAGTCAATAAAAGGAGCCGATATTTGCGAGGAGACAATGGCCCTGTTCCAGCTAAGCAAATCAGAGCAAGAGCTCACCGGTATCCAAAGCTCTTTGCACTTGACGGTTCACAAATATCTTTTAAAAAGAGGATCGTTGTCAAAGGAAGTTCGGAAGATACGTGAAAGGAGAAAACATTTATCGCTGACAAACCGTCAGAGGTGCCTATTGTCGATGTGCCTCCTATTATCACAGGAGTCGATCTAAGCGATTTTGGTTTTGTGTCCATAGGACAGCTGGGAACGTTGATCAGGAACGATCTACCAGATTACGAGCAGTTGGCCAGTTGTGGACTCTACGCGATCACAACCCCTTCAGACTACACTCCAGATTTTATTGATCCGAACGAAGCAGCCATTTGCAGGAACGTCATCAATCCTGCTGAAATTCCATACTTGCAGAAAAAGTGGGTAGAGGGAACTGAGGTTATCTATATCGGTCTGGCCGGACGAAGAAATCCACGAACTCTGCGAAAGAGACTCCGTGATCTACTACAGCACGGTAAGGGAAAAACAACTGAAAGCGGTCCTCATAAGGGAGGCGAAATCCTCTGGCAGTTAGTGGGCTCCGAGGAATTTGAACTGTGGATATTAGCGACTGAAGACCCTCCCTATCCTCGAGTCTTGGAGAACCGGATGTTGATGGTATTCGAAACAGAGACCGGGAAACTACCCTTTGCAAATCGTCAGCACTAAGCTACACAACCTCACGCATCAGTAGCCTGCCTACAAATACAACAACTGGATGCTGTCGGAATCAATTCGAGCGTAGCTGAAATCGTCGATGAAGTCACCGGTATTTATGTAGGTCCCCTGATCGAAATGCTTCATCGTAGCCCGATGCAAATGACCGATGGCAACAATATCAAAACCGGAGTTCAGTTTCTGCCGGGCGTACTGTTCGTAGTCTTCTCCAAAATTATATACACGTTTTGAAGTTCGTTTTCTCGAAGTACCGGCAACAAATTTTGCCAGCGGGATGGCCCAATCGACCGGAAGTTTACGATACGCCCAGATATTGAACCGGTTTCGCAGAACTCGTTTCAATAGTCGATAACCGTGATCAGCTTTAGCGAGACCGTCTCCGTGAGTGCAATGCAGGCGGTAAT
>JAUXBO010000201.1 GCA_030619345.1 Candidatus Zixiibacteriota bacterium
ATCGGTGATACTCCACCGTTATAAATATAGGTGTCGTTAGTGCTAACCCCAATCGAACCGAACAATCCATCCAGAGAATAAAAGTAAGGATCGCCATTAAATTCATAGGCCATTATCTGGCCATGACTATTAACTATCACAACCGCGGAATCTTCGCCATAACCGAGTTCGGTAATCACCGGCGTTGGATAAGCATACTGATATGGAGTTATTCCCGTGTGGACCTCCACCGGCCAACCCGGGACATAGCTTCCGTCATGATTCACGGCATGTATGGCCGAATCACTCGTGAAAATTACTTCCAGCGAACCGTCATAATCAATGTCATAAATTGCCGGTACACACCGTGAATCCACTCCGGCCGGAACAGGGAATCCGGGCCGCACCGTGCCGTCGGCCTGGTAAATCACCAGACCCAGCGCTGTGCCTACCACCAACTCATTGGTGCCATCATTGTCCAGATCAGCACATGCCGGAGTTATGCCGCCATTGCCACCCAACGGTTGTGGCCATCCGGAAGCAAAGCCGCTTGAAACGTGAATTCCAACCGAATCATAAACTTCGCCGCCAGGGAAATAGCCGGTCAGCGTAATCACAAAACTCCCGGTATCCATTCCGGAAATAGTCCAATTATAAAGCAGAGAATCAAAATACTCCGCGGTCGAGGACAATAGCCTAACCGGTGTTTGTATCCCCTTGCGATAGTCCACTGCCATCGAGTCAAAGTCCGGTCCAAAAACCGACCCGCCAATTCCAACCGAGTATTTTATATCCTGACCTTCGAGCGGATTCGTTAGTTCAACCCTTTGCTCTCGCACATAAGTAACACT
This sequence comes from Candidatus Zixiibacteriota bacterium, assembly GCA_030619345.1. Lineage (GTDB taxonomy): Bacteria > Zixibacteria > MSB-5A5 > GN15 > FEB-12 > JARGFS01. The sequence goes on from JAUXBO010000201.1 coordinate 831, forward strand.
TGTTCTGCTTTTGAACGTACCCGCCTGAACACGGAAATTAAGAATTCCATTTACTGTCGTATCATCGAAGACGAAGAGCACGGAGTCGGTTGGCAAACTCAGGTCCGAGGCCAGCGACTGCCATAATTCAGAACCCTGCCCGACTGAATACTGAAGTGCCCAGGGTCCGTTGTATCCGGCAACAGGTGCGACCTTGATCGTGATATCATCGGTATAGCGGTCCTTGCGTGATGGTTCAATGATCTTCAGCCCACCCCCCGAAGCGAGCAGTAACGAAGCATCAATATTCAGATAGCCATGCCCGGTGATCGTATCGACCCCCGGATAGTTATCCCCTTCTCCCCAGGGATCAACTATATCGACCGCGCCCAGAGTCAGATATTTCTCCAGATCAGCCAATCCCAATTGAGGCTTAAAGGCTAACAGGACGGCAGCAGCTCCAGCCACCATCGGGGTAGCCATTGAAGTTCCATCGGCCAGAAGATACAGCGAGTCAATAATCCTCAGCCCCGGTTCGCTTGCTCCGTAGAGATCGGTTCCTGCCGCCCGCAGTGCCAGTATGTCCTCGCCCGGTGCAACGATATCAACGTGCGCCCCGTAGGTTGAGAAGTAGGTCATCTCCCCATCGGAATTACCAGCGCCAACAACAAACGCCGAGTCGAAAGCGGCGGGGAAAAAACGCGTATTGTCGCCTGTGTTACCCGGAGCGATACAGACAAACACACCATTTTGCCGGGCCAATTCGAGCGCCTCCTTCAAGACGCCGGATTCAAACGGAGTGCCCCAACTGATGCTGATTATCTGCGCCCCGGCGTTTATGGCATACAAAATACCGTTGGCAGCAACAGAGTTGGTGGCATTGGGGCGAATCTTAACGGCCATAATCTCCGCGAACGGCGCAACACCAACCACCCCGACACCATCAGCAGCAGCCGCCACGATGCCAGCAATATGCGTTCCGTGTCCAACGGAATCAGTCGGGTCGTTGTCACCTATGGGGTGAAAAAAAGTAATCTGGTCCCCGGAGACATCATAGCCGAGGGTGTCATCAATATACCCGTTATGATCATTATCAATTCCATCGGCAATTTCATCCGGGTTTCGCCAAAAACGTCCCTGCAATTGCGGATGAACGACATCAACGCCAGTATCAACAATTGCCACAACCACTTTGGTCGTTTCTGCCGGTGCCGAATTATACTGATTAATGATTCGGACATCATTCCCGGCCGTGCCGGTCTTGGTAGTCAGAATATCATTTTCGTTTCCGGGGAATCGATCGATCCCGAGATATGATTGCCCGGTGTTGTATAAATACCATTGGTCAGAGAAATATGGATCAGTTGGTAAATCAAAAAATTCCAGGTAATGATCTTGCTCAACGTATTCGATATTCTCAGCGCCGATAATCTCGATAATGTCAGCTTCGACCAAAGACTTGGCTGGATCATGGAAAATATAAAACCGGCCGATCATCTCCGAACCTATTAGCTCGGGCTTCGGAATCAGTCGGGACATTGGCTGAATGGTCTGACCGTTGGCGAGAGCCAGATTCTTTGCCAGACCTTTGTCTTGTCGAAATTTGACAATGAATTTACCCGGAACCGGTCCGGTTGGGTCGGTCTCAATTGCGGCAATAGTGCCAAACGAGAAGATTAACAAAGATAGAATTGCTGACTTGATGAATCTAATCAATTATCCGGTCCCTTACGCGGTTGGAGACGTTTGATACTACCATACGAACAGAATATAAGAGAGACGATTGGCAACAGCAAAATGTTTAACCGTATCCTAATCGTAAAATAGCCGGAAGCGGTTAATTGTCAAGAAGATATAAGACCTGCCGCAATTCCTGCTGGCTGCTCCTTACTATCTATATAACAAAAAAGCGGCAACAAATGTTGCCGCTGAAAAATAAATCTTTGGGTAAGTATCAGGCAGATTTTTTTTGGATAAAACCAATCAAATTATCGACTGAATCAAGATTCTCAGGCACCAATTCGGCATCATCAATTGTGATCTCGAAAGTCTCCTCGATATACTGAACCAGTTCCAAAATGCCGGTCGAATCGATAATGCCCAGGTCCAGCAGTGAACCAGAATCAGAAAGATCCTCGGGACTTTTACCGAGCATGAAGTTGTCGACCACAAACCCTCTGATTGATTCCCGTATATCCAAAACAATACCTCATCTACTTATCCAAGTTCTGTATCTGAATCAGTCGCCACCAATAGATATCGGCATAAGCGAATTATCCTTAAACTTTCTTCCAACGCTGGTGCAGGTTAAAGCAATAATAGATCAAAGTCAAATATTTTTGCTCCGGATTCATTTCTCTCCAGAGTAGTCTACCCATACTGAAAAATCACTCCGGTCAAGAGCTTCCGCCGCCTTGAAATCATCAACAAACTGCCGGTAAAGAAGCTGTGTAGAGAGTATCCCAATAAACGACATGTTGTCTTTGAATGACAGATGGGCGTGCGACAGCCGGGCACACTTATCTTTCAATTTCCCGACAAACAACGGGTTGAACAGATTGTACTTGCTAAGAGTGTTGTCCGATAAGAGTTCGGCGATATAATCAGGCGGCAAAGATTGGAAAAAACTGTTTGAGTCCGGGGCCATATATGGCTGCTTAACCCGCGAAGTTATCTCTTTTGGAAGCTCGTTCTTCATTGCTTTTTTCAGAACAAATTTTTCGTTGAGACCAAGAATCTTATGCCACGGCGGCACCCGGCATCCAAACTCGGCCACCCTGTGATCCAGGAATGGAAATCTCCCCTCAACACTGTGGGCACATAGCATACGGTCCCCCTGGGAAGAGAGAATATATCCGGCCAGCAGAGAGCGCGCCTCGACATACTGAGCCCGCGACAAATGGTGCCAGCGATCAAACCCTTCAGGGAGGTCAGAACCAAAGGCACCCAGCGAGTCATAACCATCAAGTTCCGAGCGGACATCATCGGTGAAGAAATCTTTGACTTTCGAAGTCGTATTGATTCTCGGAATGTGAGAAAAATAGTATTTGTCGTATTGCGACAGACCCGCCTTGTAGAATGTCTCCAGGTAAAAACGGGCCCGCGCACCTGACAACGGCAGCGTAGAATACAACTTCTTAAGCAACATCGGCCGCCACTTGGACTCTGGATTACGCGCCCAGAACCTGCGAATCAGAGTCTCCTTGAAAATGTCATAGCCGCCAAGCATCTCGTCGGCTCCCTCACCGGTCAAAACAACTTTGAAATTATTCTCCCGGACCAGGCCCGATAGCATAAACAACGGCGTCGGCGCCGTGCGGACAACTGGCTTTTCGGTGTGACGGATTACGTCGGGGAAATTCTCGGCAATGTCATCGTAAGAGCACCGAATCCGGTGATGATTGGTGCCAAGGAATTTGGCCATCTGGTTTTGATACTCGGATTCATCGTACGCTTTGTCATGGAACGCAATCGAGAACGTTTCTACCGGTGTATCAGTAAAATTCTTAATAAGTGCGGTCGTTGCCGATGAATCCAGACCGCCGGACAGGTAGGCACCGACCGGAACATCGGCCCGGAGACGAAGCCGCACCGAGTCAACCAATAGCTCATGAAGTTCTTCCGCCCATGAATCGGCTGAGCGCTTGTTGTCATATTCCTCGGGATAATCCAGAGACCAATATCGCTTGACCTGTACGTTTCCGTCCGCGACTTCAAAACAACAACCGGCCTCAAGCTCGTTGATCCCCTTGAATACCGTCCGGGGTGGCGCCGTAGTCCACCAGGTAAACAGTTGATCCAGCCCGACCAGATCAATGTCGCGCCTCACCGAAGAATCAGCAAAAATCGACTTAATCTCCGAAGCAAAATAGAATTTACCTCCCTGAATTGAATAGAAAAGCGGCCTTATCCCAAGTCGGTCACGGGCACCAAATAGTTTGTGGCTTTTACGGTCATAAATTACGAACGCAAATTGACCATTAAACCGGCTAAGACAATCTGCGCCCCACTGTTCGTATGCATGGATTATTACTTCGGTATCACTGTTGGTTCGAAATTCGTGGCCGTGTCCGAGAAGTTCTTCACGAAGTTCCAGGTAGTTGAAAATTTCACCGTTGAATGTAATCCACAGCGATTCATCTTCGTTCGTCATCGGCTGTGATCCACCGGACAGATCTATAATCGATAGCCGTGCCTGCCCCAGCCCGCAGTAATTGTCGAAGAAGGCGCCAAACTCATCCGGCCCCCGGTGGCGGATGGCATTCACCATCCGGGTTATAAGCGCTCGGTCAGGTTCGACCGGCGATGAAAGCTGCAGGTATCCGGCTATTCCACACATGATCTCTAAGTCGGATCGTA